>JANLTS010000570.1:0-5172 GCA_031363045.1 Hyphomicrobiales bacterium | reverse complement strand
CACCCTGCGCCTTGCGGCCGAGGTTGAAGGTGGCGATGTTGACCTGCGCATTGCCGAGCAGCATGCCGAGCGCGCCGATGAAGCCCGGCTTGTCCTCATTCGTTACATACAGCATGTGCGGCCCGAATTCGGCTTCAAGGTCGATGCCCTTGATCTGGATGATGCGTGGTTTGCCGTCCGAGAACACCGTGCCCGCCACCGAGCGTTCCATGTTGGCGGTCTTCACTGTCAGGCGGATGTAGTTTTCATAAGCTCCGCGCTGTGTCTGCTTGACCTCGTCGACCTTGATGCCGCGTTCTCGCGCCACCACCGGAGCCGAGACCATGTTGACGGTGCCGAGCATCGGCTGCAGGATTCCCGCCAATGCCGCTGATGTCAGCGCCCGCATGTTCATTTCGCCGACGTCGCCTGCATATTCAATGACGATGCCGGTGATCGCTTCCTCGGTCAGCTGGCCCGCGAACGAGCCAAGCTTTTCGGCGACTGCGATGAAAGGCCTGAGGCGCGGCGCCTCATCCGCCGAAATCGACGGCATGTTGAGCGCATTGGTGACCGCCCCCGAAATCAGGTAATCCGCCATCTGCTCGGCCACTTGCAACGCGACGTTCTCCTGGGCTTCACCGGTCGAAGCGCCAAGATGCGGCGTGCATACGACGTTCTCCATCCCGAACAGCTTGTGGCTGGTGGCCGGCTCAACCTCGAACACATCGAGGGCGGCCCCGGCGACATGGCCAGATTTCAGCGCGTCATAGAGTGCATCCTCGACGACGAGGCCGCCGCGCGCGCAATTGATGATGCGCACGCCGCGCTTGCACTTGGCAATCGCCGCCGCATCGATGACGCCGCGCGTCTTCTCGGTGAGTGGCGTGTGCAAGGTGATGAAATCGGCGCGGCGGAAAATCTCGTCGAGTTCAACTTTCTCGACACCGATTTCGATGGCGCGTTCGGGCGACAGGTAGGGATCGAAGGCGATGACCTTCATCTTGAGGCCGAGGCCACGGTCGGCGACGATTGAGCCGATGTTGCCGCAGCCGATGACGCCGAGTGTCTTGTTGTAGAGCTCGACACCCATGAAGCGGTTCTTTTCCCACTTCCCGCTTTGTGTGGACGCATTGGCTTCCGGAATCTGCCGGGCCAGCGCCATCATCATCGAGATCGCGTGTTCGGCCGTGGTGATGGCATTGCCGAAAGGGGTGTTCATCACCACAATGCCGCGCGATGTGGCAGCCGGAATATCAACATTGTCGACACCGATGCCGGCCCGGCCGATGACTTTGAGCCGGGTCGCCGCAGCGATGATCTTCGGCGTCACCTTGGAAGCCGAGCGGATGGCGAGCCCGTCATAATTGGGGATGGCGGCGAGCAGCGCATCCTTGTCCTTGCCGAGATCGGGGAGGTAATCGACCTCGACGCCACGATCGCGGAAAATCTGCACGGCGGTTTCAGAAAGCTTGTCGGAAACGAGAACGCGGGGTTTCATGGGGGCTCCTGTGTCGGTGGGATTCCCCTCCCCCTTGTGGGGAGGGGTTAGGGGTGGGGGTTGACCGGCGGGACTCGTGGCCCCCCACCCTTGATCCCTCCCCACGAGGCGGAGGGAGAATAAAGTCAATCGTACTTTACTTACTATTCGCTTCTTCAAACGCCCAATCGAGCCATGGCATCAGCGCTTCGACGTCGGAGGTTTCGACCGTGGCGCCGCACCAGATGCGAAGGCCCGGCGGGGCATCGCGATAGGAGCCAATATCGAATGCGGCTCTCTCGGCATCCAAGAGCTTCACCATTTTCTTCGGCACGGATTCCGGTGCATCGAGCGTCAGGCACACGGATGTGTTGGAACGTGTCGATTCGAGCTTGGCGAGGTTCTTCGCATGGGGCATCGAATCCATCCAGCGCTGCACCACGGCAGCATTGGCATCGGCGCGCGCCATCAGGCCCTTGATACCACCAACACTTTTCGCCCAGGTGAGGCCAACTATATAGTCCTCGACGCACAGCATCGACGGCGTGTTGATGGTCTCGCCTTCGAATATGCCGGCGATCAATTTTCCGCCGCTGGTCATGCGGAAAATCTTCGGCATCGGCCACGGCGGCAAATAGCTTTCGAGGCGTGCCACGGCGCGTGGAGACAGGATGATGACGCCATGCGCGCCCTCGCCGCCTAGCACTTTTTGCCACGAGAAGGTGACGACATCGAGCTTGGCAAAATCGAGGTTCTGCGCGAAGGCCGCCGACGTCGCATCACAGATCGTCAGGCCCTTGCGATCATCCGGAATCCACGAGGCATCGACAACGCGTACGCCCGACGTCGTACCGTTCCAGGTGAAGACCACGTCGTGATCGAAATTCACCGAGGCCAGATCCGGCAGCTCGCCATAAGGTGCGATCAGCTTTCGCACGTCCTTGAGTTTCAGCTGTTTGATGACATCGGAAACCCAGCCCTCGCCGAAGCTTTCCCAGGCCAGCATCTCGACGCCGCGCTCGCCCAACAGCGACCACAGCGCCATTTCGACAGCACCGGTGTCGGATGCCGGGACAATGCCGATCAGATAATCTTGCGGAACCTCAAGCACCTCGCGCGTCAGCTGGATCGCCAGCTTCAGTCGTGCCTTGCCTTCGCCCGAACGGTGCGAACGGCCAACCAGTGCATGATCGAGGAGTTCAGTGGACCAGCCCGGAATTTTTGCGCAGGGGCCGGAAGAGAAATTCGCGCAGGCCGGCTTCACTGCCGGTTTCAAAGTCGTCATCTTGTGCTCCATCCTTACAGATGGACTGGCCTCCGGTGGGGAAGGCTAGCCCGGGAACGCCTATGCCGCATTTCGGCGCGTTCCGCAAGCGTAGGAAATGAAGAAGGTGACCGGAGCGTTTAGGCCCGGCCACCTTCGACGGTTTGAGAACTCTCGATCGAGCCTCAGAACTTGAAGCGAAGACCGACGAGAACTTCGTGGGCGGACGGATCCTGGCCATCGAGAATCTGGCGGAAGCGATAGCCGACATCGGCCGAGACGCTCTCGCTGATGTTGACTTCGGCACCTGCCATCAAGGCATAGGCCATGCCGTCGTCGTTGCCCGACGCCCAACCATAACCAACACCGGCGCCCAGGTAAGGCGTCAACATCGTGTCGGTGGGAATGTCGAAGTAGAGGTTGCCGGTCACCGTATCCATGTACTCATCGCCGCCGAGGCCCGCCATGTCGCCGCGAATATCGGTGCGCAGATATTCATTGACCTTGTAGCCAGCACCAGCGCCGAGCACGAAGGTGCCACCATCGCCATTGCGCGTGTCGAGGAACGACCAGCCGGCATCGCCGCGCAAGTAAAAGCCCATCGCCGCATAGGTATCGGCGGGAACATCGGCATCAGCGGCGAAGGCCGTGGTGGAAACTCCGGCGAGCAATCCCAGTGTCAGAACGGTTGATGTGATACGCTTCATCATGTTGTACTCCCTTGCAAACCAACTTCCGTGGTGAGGCTGAAGCTAAAAGCCCAAGGTGGCCCAACCCGGGCATGAATGCGGCGAAAAAATGTGAGCCCGGCGTTTGTTGCAGCCCTGCCACAGCAATCTGTGCCAATTCGGCATTGGCGTTGACGAACCGCCTACCATAACGCTAGGCCAAGCCCATGCCGCACCGCGCCACAGCCATGGACTGGTTCATCCTGGTCATTCTCGTCGCCGTGTGGGGCGCATCTTTTGCCATGAGCAAGGAGGCTCTCGCCCATCTCGATGCCAGCTGGGTCATGGCGCTGAGACTTGCCGTGGCTGCACTCGTGCTTGTGCCCTACGCTTATGTCGCAGGACCGGGCCTCCGGTCTTCTGCCGCCACTTGGGGCAAGTATAGCTGGCTTGCGGTAGTCGGATATGTGGTGCCGTTTTTCCTCATCACCTGGGGCATGTATTTCGTCAGTTCGGGGATTGCCGGACTGCTGATGGCCTCGATCCCGCTGTTCATCGTCGTGCTGGCGCATGTCACACTTCCCGGCGAGCGCCTCAATCTGCCCAAGAGCGTGGGCTTCATCTTGGGCTTTGCCGGCATCGTTGTGCTGATCGGCCCGCAGGCCATCTTCACATTCTCGCTCAGCGGCGATGAACTGAAAGGCGAACTCGCCATACTCGCCGGTTGCCTGTGTTATGCCGTGCACGGAATATCGGCGAAGCGCTTGGGTCTGGACAATCCGGCCAAGCAATCGGCCGCCGTCTGCCTCGTTGCGGCGGTGTTGGGTGTTGCCTTCGCGGCGCTCTATCATCCGGATGGATTGCGCAATGTCCCCTGGCCGGGCTTTGCCGCAGTCATTGGCCTTGGCTTGTTCCCGACGGCCTTTGCAACGCTGCTGGTCTACCGCCTGATGGCCAGGGCCGGTCCAAGCTTCGTGTCCTATTCCAATTATCTCGTGCCGATCTTTGCCTTGTTGCTCGGTGCCCTGCTGCTTGATGAGCAGCTGGGCTGGAACATTCTCGTGAGCCTGATATTGGTTCTGTCCGGCATCGCCATCAGCCGCATTCAACCGCGCAAGAAGGAAACTCTGGCATGAAAATCATGTTCGCCATTGCTGGCTTGCTGCTGGCCACAACGCCAGCACTTGGCGATGACTGCGCTCTCGGCAAGATCGAAGACGCACTGGCAACGCCGCTCGATGGCCTGAAGAAGCGCGATGTGAGCGATGTCCAGTCGACGGAAGGCGGGCAATGGCAGATTTACCGCGAGGCCGATGGCCGGGTGAACACCATCATCCGTGTCGACGGCGGTGAATCCGGCATGGGCGAACGCCGCTTGGGTATCGTCAACCGCAGGACCTATGGCATCGCCGTCACCCGCGTCGATTACATGCGCCACGCCTTCGCTGAAAACGCCGGCCCCAACGCCACCGCCAAACGCACGACGGACTATTACTTCTATTGCGATGGAAAGCTGTACTTGCCGCCAGAAGGCTACGCGATGCTTGATCTCGCAGCCTACAAGGCCGCAGGCATCGAAGCCCAGTCTGCAATAGTGAAGGACAAGGATGTCGCCGATTTCACCAAGGGTTTGGTGAAGTAGGAAGAGCCCTTATCCGGCCTTCGATCACCTTCTTGTATCTGGACTGTGCATCACTTCTTGAGTTGAAGTGAGGTGTGCGGGGGCGGATGGCCATCCACCCCCGCACGGCGGCTTTGACGCCCGTACCTTCTCCGATTGA
>JANLTS010000568.1:0-4111 GCA_031363045.1 Hyphomicrobiales bacterium | reverse complement strand
CATCTCATGTGGGTACGAGCCCATGCGGCGTTCGGGTTCGGAAATCTTGACCAGCTTCAGCATTTCGATTGCCCGGGACCGGGCCTCGGGTGCGGCAATTTTCTGATGGTGCATGATCGGCTCCATCAGTTGCGCGCCGATGGTGTAGAGCGGGTCGAGCGAGGTCATCGGTTCCTGGAAGATCATGGTGATCTTCCGTCCACGGATGGTATTGAGTGCTGACTTGGAAATCGCCAGAAGATTGGTGCCGCGGTAATCGGCCGAACCCTCGGATCGGCCATTGGAAGCCAGAAGCCCCATGGCTGCCATCATCAGCTGGCTCTTGCCGGAACCCGATTCACCGACGATGGCCACCGTCTCGCCGGCCTTCACGTGCAGATTGACGCCCTTGACCGCATTCACCTCGCCGTCGAGCGTCCCGAAGGTGACCTTCACATCCTTCAGATCGAGGATCGTTTCGGCCATGATCAGCGGTCCTTCGGATCGAGCGCATCGCGCAAGCCGTCGCCGATGAAATTCAGCGCGAACAGCGTCGTGGTCAGAAAGAAGGATGGGAAGAACAGCAGCCAGTTGGCGCCCGGCATGTTCTTCGAGCCCTGGCTGATCAGCACGCCCCAGCTCGACATCGGCTCCTGAACGCCGAGCCCTAAATAAGACAGAAAGCTTTCGAGAATGATCACCTGCGGCACCAGCAGCGTCATGTAGATGACCACTGGCCCCAGAAGGTTGGGCACGACATGGCGGAGCAGGATGCCGCCGCGGGTGACGCCCAATGCCTCCGCCGCCTGGACATATTCCTGCCGCCTGATTGAAAGCGCCTGCCCTCGCACGATGCGCGCCATGTCAAGCCACAGCACGGCCCCAACGGCCAGGAACATCAGCACGAAATTCCGCCCGAAGAACACCACCAGCATGATGACGAAGAAGATGAAGGGAAGCGAATAGAGGATATCGACAATGCGCATCATCACCTCGTCGGTCTTGCCGCCCATGAAACCCGCCGTCGCGCCATAAAGCACGCCGATCACCACCGCCACCAACCCGGCGAGCAGGCCAATCGCCAGCGACACGCGGCCGGCAATCAACGTCCGGGTCAGAAGATCGCGGCCAATGGTGTCGGTACCAAAGTAGAAATGCAAGCGCTCGACATCGGCGGAAATCACCAGCCTGGTGCCGTCGGGCGACTTGTCCGCGACAACCGCATTTTCGAAAACGCTTGAGCGATCAATATAACGGGTCATGCGCTCGTCGATCGGCTTGGCGGAGGTCACCGTCATTCTGATCTTGCCATCAACTTCCTCCCAGCCGGAGAGTTCGACACGCGAGCGCTTCACCGCATCTTTCACCGCCTGGTCGATCATGCCGGGTTTGGGGTAGGACGAGAGGCTCGGCGGAACGCGGGTATAATCCTGATAGATCGTCGTAAACTCATGCGGCGTGAACCATGGCCCGGCAATGCAGACGACAGCCATCACTACGATATAAATACCGCTCCAGAACGCAGCCTTGTTCGCCTTGAGCCGCGACCAGGCATCGGCCCAGAGCGAGCGGCCTGCGGCGGGCGTTTTTTCCAGGGCCATGTCAGTCATAGCGCACCCGTGGATCGACCACCGCATAGAGAACATCGACCACCAGGTTGAAGGCAATGGTGAAGATCGCGATGACCACGACGGTTCCCATCACCAGCGTGTAATCGCGGTTCAATGCCGCCTCGACGAAGTAGCGCCCAACACCCGGAATGGCGAAGATCGTCTCGACGATAATCGAGCCGGTGATGAGTGCAGCAGCCGCTGGTCCGGCATAGGAGATCACCGGCAGCAAGGCGCCGCGTAGGGCATGGCGAATGATGATGGCATAATCCGAAAGGCCAAGGGCGCGCGCCGTGCGGATATGATGCGAGCGCAGCGACTCGATCATCGAGCCGCGCATCAACCGCGCGACGATTGCCACCTGCGGCAGCATCAATGTCAAAACGGGGCCTACCTTGTTGATCAGCGCGCCGTCGGCCCAGCCGCCAACTGGCAGCCATTTCAGACCGAGGCCAAAGGCCAACTGGATCAAGGGTGCAATGACGAAAGATGGAATGGTGCTGCCCGCCGTTGCCGTAGCGATCACCGCATAGTCGGCTGGCTTGTTCTGCCGCAGCGCGGCGGCGATACCCATCAGCGAACCGAAAAACAGCGCCAGCAGAAGTGCCGTCGCACCCAGCTGAATTGAAATCGGCAGGCCCTTGGCAAAGAGTTCGTTGACGGTGAATTCCGGCAGATTGTAGCTCGGGCCCAGATTGCCGTGGAGCAGATCGTTCAGGTAGTAAAGATACTGCATCACCAGCGGTTCATCGAGATGGAACTGCTTCTCGAGATTGGCCTTGATGACCGGGTTCAGACCCTTTTCCTGATTGAATGGCCCGCCCGGCGCCACGCGCATCAGGAAGAACGACAGCGTGACGATCACAAACATCGTCGGTATCGCGGTCAACAGACGTTTCAAAACATAACGCAACATGACGAGCCCCCGGAAGGCTGCGATGACGCGCATCCCCTCCGCTCAAAAAACTTTAAGCGGAAGAGATGCGATCAACTGGGTCTCGCTATTCCTTGCGGATGAAGCGCGTCGGGTGGACGTTCATGACGTTGTCGTCGAAGCCCTTGATCTTCGCCGACACGAGGTTGTGGTAGCTGTAATAGAGCAACGGCACCTGCCCGGTGTCAGTCAACAGCACGGCTTCCGCCTGCGACAAGAACTTCATGCGTTCGCCGGCATTGCCGCCAGCTGCCGCCGCCTTGTTCATCAGGTCCTCGTAGGCATCGCTGGCATATTGCGCGTAGTTGTTGGAGGTAGCCTTGCGCGAGATACCGAGGAAGGTCTCGGGGTCCTTGTAGTCGGCGATCCAGCCGGCGCGCGCGATGTCGAAATCGCCCTTCTGTTCCAAATGGCCATAGTGGGTCTTGGTATCGGTGTTGAGGAGGGTCACCTCGATGCCAAGCGGCTTCAGCTGTTCCTGGATGGCGACAGCGGTGTTCTTGTGGTTCTCCGAGGTGTTGTAGCGGATCTCCATCTTGAGCGGCGTGCCGGGGCCATAGCCCAGTTCGGTCAGGATTTTCTTGGCCGCATCCTCACGGTCGATCTGCGACATTTCGGAATAATCGAAGGTCGAGGTCTCATATCCGGTGATGCCCGGAGGCACCATCGAGTAAGCCGGGATCATGGTGTTCGACCAGACCTTTTCGGCGATGAAATCGCGGTCGATGGCCATCGAGATGGCGCGGCGCAATTTCGGCTCGCTCCATGGCGCCTTGTCGGTCTTGAAGGCATAATAATAGGTTCCGAGATACGGCCCGATGCGAACCTGATCGCCGAACTTCGCCTTGATGTCGGCCAGCTGTTCGGTCGGCATGTCGTCATGGGTGTCGAGTTCGCCTGCCTCATAACGCTTGATGGCGGCCGAGCGGTCCTCGTTCGGAATGAAGTTCACGGTGTCGATCTGCACATTGGCGGCATCGTAGAACTTCGGATTCTTCACCAGCTTGATGTGATCGTTGGGCACGAATTCGGCGAGCGTATAGGCGCCATTCGAAACCATGTTGCCGGGCTTCGTCCAGTCGTTGCCCAGTTTTTCCACCACGGCCTTGTTGACCGGATAGGTCGCCTGGTGGGTCAGCATCTCAAGGAAGTAAGGAGTTGGCGCGTTGAGTGACACTTCCAGCGTCATGTCGTCGATGGCCTTGGCGCCGATCTCTTCCGGCTTCGCCTTGCCCTGGTTGATGGCTTCGGCATTCTTCACCGGATAGAGCATGGAGGCATATTCAGCCGCCGTCGCCGGGTCTTGCAGGCGCTGGAAGGCATAGACGAAATCTCCGGCGGTGACCGGATCGCCGTTGGACCACACGGCCCCGGCGCGCAGCTTGAAAGTATAGACAGTGCCATCGGCCGATACGGCCCAGCTTTCGGCGGCACCCGGAATGAGCTCTGCCTTGGAGTCCTGGACCACCAGGCCCATGAAGATATCGCGCAGCAAATCGGCTTCGTAGGTCGTCGATGTCTTGTGCGGATCAAGCGATTCCGGGTCGGCGGAACTGCCGCGATTATAGACGACCTCGGCGAATGCACC
>JANLTS010000561.1:0-12797 GCA_031363045.1 Hyphomicrobiales bacterium | reverse complement strand
CCGAGATCATCGCCTTCAACAAGACCGATCTTTTGCAGGTCGACGAGATCGAAGCCAAACTCAAGGACTTCAAGAAGCGCGTGAAGAAACTGCCGATCCTGATGTCGGGCGCTACCACCAAGGGCGTTCCCGAAGCCATGAAGAAGCTGCTGGAAATCATCGGCTCATCGCGCAGTTCGGCCCGTACCGAGGATGCGCCGGGGGTCTCGACCGAGGACTGGCGGCCGTGATCTCCAGGCTGGCACAGGCCCGGCGGATCATCGTCAAGATCGGCTCCGCCCTGCTGGTCGACAACAAGACCGGCACCATCAAGGCCTCGTGGCTGTCATCGCTGATCGACGATCTGGCCGATGCACGCGTGCGTGGCGCCGAGATCATCATTGTCTCGTCCGGCGCCATAGCGCTTGGCCGCCGCACGCTGGGCCTGCCCAAGGGCAAGTTGAAACTCGAGCACAGCCAGGCGGCGGCCGCCGTCGGCCAGATCGCGCTGGCCCAGGCCTGGTCGGAAGCCCTCCGTACGCGGAATATCGTGGCGGCGCAGGTGCTGGTGACGCTGCGCGACACCGAGGAGCGCCGCCGCTACCTCAATGCCCGCGCCACACTCTCGACACTGCTGCAGCAGGGTGCCATTCCGGTCATCAACGAGAACGACACGGTGGCGACGAGCGAAATCCGCTATGGCGACAATGACCGGCTGGCCGCCCGCGTCGCCTCGATGATGTCAGGCGATTGCCTGGTGCTACTGTCGGACATCGATGGACTCTACACGGCACCACCTAATCAGAAGGGCGCTACCTTCCTCTCCGAAGTGAAAGAGATCACGCCGGAGATCGAGGCGATGGCTGGGAAACCCATATCGGGTGTAGGTTCGGGCGGAATGATCACCAAGATCGAGGCCGGCAAGATCGCGCTTGGTGCCGGTTGCAATATGGTGATTGCATCGGGCCATGAGATGAATCCCCTACGGCGCATTCTTGATGGCGAGCGCTGCACATGGTTCGTGGCCGAAGCGTCCGCCCTGCAATCGCGCAAGCGCTGGATCGCCGGAACCTTGCAACCCATCGGCCATCTTGTTGTTGATGATGGAGCAGCGGCGGCCTTGGCCAAGGGCAAGAGCCTGCTGCCAGCAGGCGTCAAAGCCGTTGAAGGCAGTTTCACGCGCGGCGACACCGTGTCGATCATCGCCATTACCGGCCGCGAGATTGCGCGTGGGCTGGTGGCTTATGACGCCGCTGACGCCGCGCGCATCGCTGGGCTCAAGACTTCCGAGATCGAAAAGGTTCTGGGCTTTCGTGGCCGCGACGAACTGATTCACCGCGACGACATGGTATTGCTGGGCGGAGACCGCGCATGAACATGAACATCACCAACCGCGACCTGATGCAGACATTGGGCACCGCCGCGCGCGCCGCCGCGCGGGTGCTGGCACTCGCCCCGGCCCAACAGAAGAATGATGCCTTGCACGCCATGGCGGCGAAGCTTCGCCGGTCATCTACCGATATTCTCGCCGAGAATGCCCGCGACCTTGCGAATGCCAGGACCAAGGACTTGAAAGCGTCATTCGTCGATCGCTTGACGCTGAACGAAGCAAGGCTCGAAGCCATGGCTCAGGGGCTGGAAGACATCGCCGCCCTGCCCGACCCGGTGGGCCAGGTGATGGCCGAGTGGACAAGGCCCAACGGTTTGCAGTTCGCACGGGTAAGGGTGCCGATTGGTGTCATCGGCATCATTTATGAATCACGCCCCAATGTGACGGCGGATGCCGGCGGCTTGTGCCTCAAATCCGGCAACGCGGCGATCCTGCGCGGTGGTTCCGACAGCTTCTATTCTTCTGGGGCGATCATCGCCTGCCTGCAACGCGGGCTCGATGCGGCGGGCCTGCCGAGGACGGCGATCCAGATGGTGCCAAATGCCGACCGCGATTGCGTTGGCCTGATGCTCGAGGGCCTCAATGGCACCATCGACCTGATCGTGCCGCGCGGTGGTAAGAACCTCGTTGCCCGCGTGCAGGCCGATGCCCGCGTGCCAGTGTTCAGCCATCTCGAAGGCGTCTGCCACGTCTATGTCGACAAATCAGCCGATATGGCGATGGCCTGCGACATCGTCCGCAATGCCAAGATGCGGCGCACTGGCGTGTGCGGTGCCGCCGAGACCATCCTCATCGATCGCGCCGGTGCGGCGCGGAATCTCAAGCCTGTCATCCGTACACTGATCGATGCCGGTTGCGAAGTGCGCGGCGACGCCGAGACGGTTGCCGCTGACTCACGTGTCAAGCCGGCGACTGAAGCCGACTGGCCGATGGAGTATCTCGATGCCATCGTGGCGATGCGGGTTGTCGATGGTGTTGATGAGGCCATGGCGCATATCGCCCGCTATGGTTCGCAGCACACGGATTCGATTATTACTGAGGATCAGGCAGTGGCCGAGCGCTTCCTCAATGAAGTCGACAGCGCCATCGTGCTGCACAATGCATCCACTCAGTTTGCCGATGGCGGCGAGTTCGGCTTCGGTGCCGAGATCGGCATTGCCACGGGAAAGCTGCATGCGCGAGGGCCGGTCGGCGTCGAACAGCTCACCACCTTCAAGTATCAGGTGCGGGGCAGCGGGCAAACCCGCCCATGATGCGCCCGCCTGCTTTCGGCGAGGGCCAGCGCATCGGCTTGTTCGGAGGATCGTTCAACCCGGCGCATTACGGCCACTACATGGTGGCGCTCTATGCGCTGAAGACGCTGCAACTCGATTGGGTATGGTGGATGGTGTCGCCGCAAAACCCGCTGAAAGACACTGCTGAGACCGGCGAGTACGCGACCAGGCTTGCTTATACCAGGCAGATCGCCCGGCACCCGCGCTTCATCGTCACCGATATCGAGCAGCAGTTTCAGTCTCGGACGTCGGCGGAAACCTTGCGCCGCCTTGAGCCGGTTCTGGCGCGGGGGAAATTCGTGTGGATCATGGGTGCCGACAGTTTCGCCAACCTGCACCGCTGGCACGACTGGCTCGACATTCCGGCAAGGCTGCCGCTGGCCGTGCTGGCGCGGCCCGGCTTTTCGCTGCGCGCGTTGGGCGGACCAGCTGCAACGCGTTTCGACAACCAGCAAGTGCCGGCCCAACTGAGCGCCAGCCTCGTTGACAGAACACCACCCGCCTGGTGCTTCATTCCGATGCCACTCAGGCCTGAAAGTTCGACCGCCATCCGCAGACGGCGCAAGAAGGCGGCCGAATAGCTTCAGAATATCGTGGTGACCGGCATGCCAAGCGCCATGGCGCCGGCATATTCGGCTTGCGGTCCCGCCTGCAGTACGTGGTAACGCGCACCCTGAATGTCGCGGAAGCGGCGCTCGAGGCCTGGTGCGCGGTAGAATCCGGCACCCCCCGCTGCTTCCATCGCATAATCGACGGCGGAGATGGCGTGATCGGTGAAGAGTCTCTTTCCCGTCATCACATCGTTCACCGATTGCGCCGACATGGCGCCGCCGGTCGATTCGACCATGAAGCGCTGCGCCAGTTGCGCGCCCTTCAGTTCTGTCTGCATGCGGCCAATAAGTTCGGTCACATGGATGTTGCTCTTGCGCTTGCGGGCAAGTTCGAGAGCGATGGCGCAGGCACTCTCGGCAACACCAAGATAGGCTGAATAAACCAGCGGAAAAGCAATGCTGGCGATGATCTGGAACAACGGATGCCACTCGCCTGCCTTGCGCTTCAAGGCCACCGCAGCTTCCGGTACGACATGGCCATCAATGACGACATCATGCGAACCGGTGCCGCGCATGCCGAGCGTCTTCCACACCGGATCGATGCGCACATGTGGAGACGACATTGGAATGCCGAAGTGCAGCACCATCGGCTCCGCACCGTCTTCGTGCAGTACAGCTCCGGTCATCAGCAGATCTCCGGCCGGAGCCCCTGACGTGAAGACCTTGCGCGCCGTGATGCGATAGCCGCCCTCGACCTTTTCGGCCCGGCCCGAGCCGCCAATCCAGTCCGAGCCGCCGCTCGACAGCAGCACGATGCGCTCGGCGGCAATGCGTTTCAGCAACGGCTCGACGGCCGCGAGCTTTTGGGTGTTCCATCGCCAGGCCGGGATCGCCACCTGGTGCGTGTGCATCGAGAAGGCCAGAGCCGTCGAACTGCAATGCCGGCCCAGCACCCGCAGCATTTCGGCCAGCGTGGCGACATCAGCACCACCACCACCCAGTTCGCGCGGCACTCCGGCCTCGACCAGGCCTGAGGCTTTCAGTTCCGCGTAATTGCCTGCAACAAAACAGTCTGTCTCGTCGGCCTCCGCCGCCGTAGCGGCAAATTTTTGGCCTAGCGTTTCAGCCAAAGCAACAAGATCGGTTTCGGGTGTGGTCCGCAGGGCTTGAACGGTCACGGGATTTGCTCCTTTGAAGTTGCAATGAGTATCCATCCGGGGCGGCCATCGGGCTAGTGCAGGAACTGTACTGCCGGGCTTGGCGAGGCCACGGATTTGCGGCCGATTGAGAAATTTCACGGTACAGTTTCTGGACTGACACCCTGCGGCTGGTCATGTTATGCTCAGGCACTCCGGGGGCAACGGAGGCACGACATGGACCAATCCGGTTACGGGCAGTTCTGCCCGGTGGCAATGGCAGCGGAAGTCGTCTGCACCCGCTGGACAGCATTGCTGTTGCGTGAATTGCTGTGTGGCAACAGCCGCTTCAACGATTTGCGCAAGGGTCTGCCGCGCATGTCGCCGAGCTTGCTGTCGAAGCGCCTCAAGGAGTTGGAGGAGGCTGGTATCGTGGCGCAGGTCAAGAGCCCGAAGAGCGGCGTCAGCGAATATCATCTGACCACGGCGGGCGAGGATCTCAGGCCGATCATCATGTCGCTCGGCACCTGGGGCCAACGCTGGATCGATTCCAACATCAGCCTGCGCAATCTCGATCCGACGCTGCTGATGTGGGACATGCGCCGTTTCATCGACCCCAAGCCACTGCCGAAGCGGCGGGTGACCATCCGCTTCATCTACCCCGAACTCGGTGTCAGCCACCGCGATTGGTGGCTGGTGGTCGATCCCGTGGATGGCCCCGACATCTGCCAGGTGGACCCCGGCCACGAGATCGATCTTTTCATCACCAGCACGCTGCGCGCCATGACGGCAGTGTGGATGGGCGTCACCAGCGTCGCTGCCGAGGCTGACAAGGGACTGATCACGTTTGACGGTGACCGTGCCATTGCCCGCAATATTCAGCAATGGCTGGGTCTCAGCCCCTTTGCCAAGGAAAAGTCCAGGCGGATGGAACAAACGGGTGCTGCGGCATAGCGGCATCAGCGCGGACGGTATGCGCCGTGAACCTGTTGGGCTGCATCCATGTAGCGATTGAAGTCGGACAAAATGCGGGCGATCGCATTGACGATGAGCGCAAGCCGCGCGCCAAAGCCGATCCGGGTGGCGGGGACATCGATGCTGAGGCCGGTGGTGATGGTGGTGATGGTGGTCATGTGCGTTGCTCCTGTTCGATGACAGTCACTCTGCGCCGGTGCCCGCAATCGCAGCGTGAGACAAGCCATGAACCGCCGTGAGAAATGCGTTAATATTGACATAAACTTGAATCTTCAGGCATTTCACGGACATGACGGGCAGATACACAGGCTGGCAACTGACGTTGACGGGCGGCCTTGAGCTTTCCGCTGCCGATGGCGGCCAGATCAGAGTGAGCGGCAAGAAGGCCAAGGGGCTGCTCGCCATTTTGGCGCTGTCGCCGGGACTTTCGGCCACCCGCGCGCGGATCAAGTCATTGCTGTGGAGTGACCGTGGCGAGGCCCAGGCGGGTGACAGCCTGCGGCAATTGCTCACCGTCCTGCGCAAGGAACTGGCTGACCAGGCTTGCGACGTTCTTCACATCCGCGACGACCAGGTCGGTCTGCACGCGGAGTTGCTGGGCATCGACGCTGACGAAATCACCAAACGGCCAGCTCAGACGGCCGCCAGTCTCTATCGCGGACCACTGCTCGACGGGCTGGATATCGGCGACAATCAATTCGAAGAGTGGCTGGCGACCGAACGCAGTGCTCTTCAGGCCCGCATGATCGTGGTGCTGGAACAGTTCTGCGCCGAAACCTCAGGCGAGGCGCGGATCGCCACGGCAAAGCGTCTTGTGGCACTTGATCCACTGCGGGAAGCCTCGCACCGCGCGCTGATCTCAGCCTTTCTCGCCACGGAAGAGCAAGCCCTGGCGAAGAAACAACTTGAGGCCCTGCGGCAAATTCTCGAGCGCGAACTGGGCGTCAAGCCGTCCGATGATACGCTACGGTTGTTAGAGGCGCCAATGGCGGTGGCGGCGGCTGAGACGGCGCCGCAGTCGGCGCGGCCTGCCATTGCTGTCCAGGCCTTCGCCAATCTGAGCGGCGACGCCGAGCAGCGCTATTTCAGCGATGGCGTAAGTGCCGACATTGCAACGGAGCTGTCGAGATACCGCGACTTCACAATCCGGGCGGGGCGCAGCGTGGAGACGATGGCCGATCCGGCACAATGGGGTCGGGCGCACGGTGTCAACTATGTCGTGGGCGGCAGTGTCCGCCGCTTGGGAAAGCGCATCCGCATCAGCGCCAACCTGATCGACGTCAACACAAGCGAACAAGTGTGGAATGAGCGTTTCGACGCCGATGGCGACAGCATCTTCGACTTGCAGGATCGCATCGTCCAGTCGATAGCCGCCCAGATGACGAGCCGGTTGCAAGTTACGCGGCTGGACCTCGCACGGCGCAAACCACCGGCTAGTCTTGCTGCCTACGAACACCTGTTGCAAGGCGACGCACTGCCCAATGGCGATGACGAGATCGAGGAGCAGGCCCGGCAGCATTTCGCCAAAGCCATCGAAATCGACCCGGGTTATGCCCGCGCCCACGCTTATCTCGGCGAGTATCTGATGCTAGGCTGGCTTCGCGATCTCGATGCACCAAACAGCAATTTGTTGCGTGCGCTGGCAACCACCACGCTGGCCGTCAGCCTGGATGACAATGACTATTGTTGCCATGCCTTGCACAGTCACGTGCTCCTGGAATGCCGTGACTATGTGAAGGCACTGCATCATAGCCAACGTGCTGTGGCGCTCAATCCCAGTTACGTGCCCGCCATTGTTCAACTGGGCTTCGTTCATAGCTACAATGGCGAGCACGAGCGCGGCCTCGAACTCCTTGAGCAGGCCCGGCAGATCAATCCGCACTTCGAACCAAGCTGGTACTGGCGCGACCGGGCGATTGTGCAATTGCTGGCCGGACGCGTTGCGGAAGCTGTGACCGGTTTCAAGCGCTCACCCGTGCTCTATGAGTGGGTGGAGGCTTATCTTGCCGTCTGCAGCATCAAATTGGGACAGACCAGCGAAGCACGCCAACATGCTGCTAACGCGATGCGGTTGAACCCTCGGCTGACTGTGGCAAAATTTCTGTCTCGCGAGCCGTTCCGGCAGCCCGAGGACAATGCCGCAATCGCCGATGCCATGCACCAGGCGGGAATTCCCGGCTGATCCCATGCCGCTTCACCCACGAGAACTGGACCCGCAGAACAATGACGTTCCGATTCTGAAAAGAAGATGACTCAACTGAAAGCACCTGCCAAGAAGACTGCGGCGTAGCGGCATCAGCGCAGACGGTTTGCACCGTGAACCTGATGGGCGGCGTCCATGTAGCGATTGAAGTCGGCCAAGGTGCCGGCGAACGCGCGCAAAATTTGCGAGAACCGCAAGGCGAAGCCGATCCGGGTGGCGGGGACATCGATGCTGAGGCCGGTGGTGATGGTGGTCATGTGCGTTGCTCCTGTTCGATGACCGCCACTTTGCGCCGGAGCCCGCAATCCGAACGTGAGACAGGCCATGAACCGCCGTGAGAAAATCGCTAATATTGACATGAATTTGAATTTACTGGCATTTCACGGACATGACAGGCGGACATAAAGGCTGGCAACTGGCGTTGACGGGCGGCTTTGAGCTTTCCGCTGCGGATGGCGGCCAGATCAGGGTGAGCGGCAAGAAGGCCAAGGGGCTGCTGGCTATTTTGGCGCTGTCGCCGGGGCTTTCGGCCACCCGCGCGCGGATCAGGTCGCTGCTGTGGAGCGAGCGTGGCGAGGCCCAGGCGGGGGACAGCTTGCGGCAACTGCTCACCGTCTTGCGGAAGGAACTGGCCGACCAGGCCTGCGACGTTCTCCACATCCGAGACGATCAGGTCGGTCTGCTCGCCGGGGCCTTGTCAATCGACGCCAGCAAAATTGCCAAGCTTCCTGCCCAGGCCGCCGCCGGCCTCTATCGCGGACCGTTGCTTGACGGGCTGGATGTTGGCGACAATCAATTCGAGGACTGGCTGGCTACCGAACGCAATGCCCTGCAAGTCCGCATGATCACCGTGCTAGAGCAACTCTGCGCCGAAACCTCGGGCGAAGCCCGGGTTGCCACGGCCAAGCGCCTCGTCGGGCTCGATCCGCTGCGTGAAGCCTCGCACCGCGCGCTCATCTCTGCCTGCCTCGCCATGGATGAGAAAGCTCTTGCGAAGAAGCAACTTGAGTCCTTGCGGCAGATCCTCAAGCGCGAGCTTGGTGTCGAACCATCGGCCGAAACCCTGCAACTGTTCGAGGCGCCGGTTGCGGCGGCGGAATTGGCACCGCAATCGGCACGGCCGGCAATTGCCGTACAGGCTTTCACCAACTTGAGCGGCGATGCGGCGCAGCAATATTTCAGTGACGGCATCAGTGCCGACATTGCCACCGAACTCGCGCGCTTTCGCGAATTCGCGGTGAAGAGCGAACGTGCCAACGAAGGCAGCACCGATCCCGCAGCATGGGGGCAGCAGCATGGTTTTGACTTTGTGGTGACAGGCAACGTGCGGCGCTTAGGTCCGCGCATTCGCATCGCCGTCGTGCTGAACGCCACGCAATCGGGTGAACAGGTGTGGCGCGAGCGTTTCGACGCCGATGAACAGACATTGTTCGAGGTTCAGGACGCCATCGTGCAATCGATCACTGCACAATTGGCAAGCCGGCTGCGCCTGGCGCGCCTCGATGCCGTAAGGCGCAAACCTCCAGCCAGCCTGGCGGCCTATGACTATGTGTTGCGCGGTGATGCCCTGCCGATCGGCGATCCGGCGAACGAGGAAGAAGCCCGGCAATTGTTCCGCAAGGCAATCGAGCTCGATCCCGGCTATGCCCGCGCTCACGCCTTGCTGGGCGAGTACGTGATGTTGAAATGGCTGAACGATTTTGACTCCTCCGAGACCTTGCTTGCCGAAGCCCTCGCCCTGACCGCCAGGAGCGTGGTGCTCGATGACACTGACGCCATGTGCCACCTGAACCTGAGCAACGTGTTGTCGGCATCCGGGAACTTCGTGAAGGCCCTGCATCATGGCCAACGCGCCGTGGCACTCAACCCCAACCACCCCACGCCGATTGCGCAGTTTGGTTTCCTGCACGGTTTTCTCGGTGAACCCGAAACCGGGCTGGCATATTTCGAGCAGGCACGGCTCATCAATCCGCATTTCGAACCAAGTTGGTTTTGGCGCGACAAGGGCGTCGTGCTGTTCGTGGCGCGCCGCTATGAGGAGGCCATCACGGCTTTCGTCCGTTCGCCCGAGATGCTCGATTGGGTCGAGGCCTATCTTGCGGCGTGTTGCACCTATCTGGGACGGATGGAACAGGCCCACGCGCATGCGGCGCGCCTGCTGCAGCTGACTCCAGGTTTCACCATTGCGAAGTTCATGCGCCGCGAAGTCTACAACCGCCCCGAAGACACCGCGCATTTGACGGAAGGCCTGCGCCGGGCGGGAATTCCGGAGTGACGCCTGTGCCTCTTGAACCACGGCGCCGAACCATCTAAATTGCCTCTTCGCATCACCCACGAGGACTGGACCCGCAGATCAATGCCGTTCCGCTTCTGGAAAGAGGACGACTCCACTGAAAGCACCAGCCAAGAAGACCGCTGCGCGTAAGAACGCGGCGAAGACCAAACCCGCCGCCAAAACTGCCAAGTCCGCAAAGACCGGCAAGTCCACGGCAAAGACCAAAGCCACCAGCAAGATTACCACGGCACGGCCGAAATCCGCCGGTCCCGCAAAAAAGGTGAAATCAGCCGCGGCCAGGAAGCCGGCCGCCAAGGCGGGTACAGCCAAATCAAAATCAACCGCGAAGCCTAAATCAACTGCAAAGTCCCGGTCGTTTGCGCGATCGAAACTTCTGGTCAAGCCAGAGCCCGCCAACAAGGCCCGCAAGACAGCTGCAGCGAAAGCCAAGCCCGCCACAACAAAACCCACGGCGCGTGCAAAATCCGGTGCGGCACTGGCTGGCCCCAAACGTGCAGCACCGCGCTCCAGCCGGGCCGGAATTTCGCCAGCCCGCACACCACAGCGCCATACGCCATTCCGCCGGGCGCCGGTCAAGGCCTCCGACCTGCAGGCACCGGAACCGATCGCCTTCATCCCGGCCGAGTTGCTGGATGACGCACCCAAGGCAGCAAAGCCCAGAAAGCCGCGTGGTAAGAAGGCCGATGCGCCGAAGCCGCAAGGCGGGCTCGATCTCGTCTTGGCCCAACTTGACGATTCCAAGGCCGAGCATATCGTCACCATTGATCTTGATGACAAGACGGCGATTGCCGACAACATGGTCGTCGCCTCGGGCCGCTCCAACCGCCATGTTGGCGCCATCGCCGATCAGTTGGTGGAGAAGCTGAAAGCCGCCGGCCGCCGCGACATCAAGGTCGAGGGCATGCCGCAATGCGACTGGGTGCTGGTCGATGCCGGTGACGTGGTGGTGCATATCTTCCGGCCTGAAGTCAGGAGCTTCTACAATCTCGAGAAGCTCTGGTCGGAACACGCGCCCAACGAACGCGCTGTTCAGTAAGATTGCGCCTGCAGGTCTTAGCCGTGGGCCGGTTGAAACCCGGCCCCGAAAAACTCATCGCCGGGGACTATCTGCTGCGCGCCGAGGGCCTTGGGAAAAAGGCCGGGATCAACCGCATCGAGGTGACGGAATTTGCCGAATCGCAAAGTCCGTCGCCCATCACGCGCATGGGCGATGAGGCAAAGCTGCTCAGTGGCGCCACGGCCCCCAAGGCCTTTACGGTGGTTCTCGATGAGCGCGGCAAAGCAATGGCCAGCGAGGCATTCGCCGCAGTTCTGCAGCGCCACCTCAACGGCGGAACGCAAGACCTGAGCTTCCTCATTGGTGGACCCGATGGTCATGCGGCGGACACCCGCGAACGCGCCGGGCTACTTCTGGGCTTCGGCCCGATGACCTGGCCACATCGCCTGGTGCGCATCATGCTGTTCGAGCAGATTTACCGGGCAGTGACGATCATGGTCCATCATCCCTATCATCGCGGCTGAATGACCAGATGATTCGGAGCCGCAATTTGAACAACCGGTATCGATAGCACGGCCCGATGAATAGACTGCGGAGCGCCCTGACGGCCGTGGTACTGGCATCGCTGATGCCGGTCGTGTCCGCCATGGCACAGGAGCAGCAGCTCGACACCATCGAGCAGCAATTGCAAAGCTCGAAGGCGGCGGAAGCCCGCATCGCCGCTGAAATCGCCGCCGCCATCGCCGAGCAAGACGGCGTTGCCGAAAAACTGGTGGCCATTTCAAAGTCGATCCAGCAACAGGAAGCCTCGATTGCCACGAGCGAGAGCGATCTCGCCAAGCTTGCCGCCAGCCGCGCCGAATTGCTGATCGGTTTGGGCGAGAAGCAGGATGTGCTGTCAGAGTTGTTGGCAGCCCTGCAACGGCTCGAACAGAATCCGCCACCCGCCCTGGTGGTGAAACCCGACGACATCTTGTCCGCACTGCGTGGCGCCATGCTGCTGGGCACCATCGTTCCGGAACTGCGCGAGGAGGCCGACAAGCTGGTGGCCGAACTCGACCGGCTGAAACAGCTTGAAGCCAGCATCACCGAACGCCGCCAGACGGTGGCCGACGAAATCACGAGACTAGAGGGTGCGCGTCAGGACCTCAATGTTCTGGTGGCGCGCAAGAAGGACCTGGTGAGCCGCGGTAGTGCCGATCTCGAATCCGAAAAGCAGCGCATCGCCGCCCTGGCCGACCGGGCAAAATCGCTGAAGCAGCTGCTTGCCACATTGGCCGAGGAGAGGAAACGCGCCACGGCTGAGGCGGCAAAGAAACTCGCCGCCGAAGAGCGCGAGCGCCTGCGTCAGGAAGACCTGCAGCGCCGCCCGAAAATGGTGTTCTCGGAGGCGCGCGGCAAACTCGATATTCCGGCCCAGGGCCAGGTGGTGCGGCGCTTCGGCGATGATGATGGCTTGGGTGGCAAAGCCCAGGGTGTGATGGTCGCCACAAGGCCCGGCGCCCAGGTGACGGCACCGGCTGACGGAAGAGTGGAATTCGCCGGGGCTTTCCGCTCATATGGCCAGGTGTTGATTCTGAACCCCGGCGGCGGTTTCCGCGTATTGCTGGCAGGCATGGACAAGGTGACGCCCGGCGTGGGAGAATTCTTAAGGGCTGGCGAGCCGGTGGGCGAAATGGGGGACGGCCCCGCTTCGGTCACACTTTTCGGTGAAGTGGTGCAGGACGGTCGTCCTGTGCTGTATATAGAATTCAGGAATAGCACTGAGGCTATCGATTCTGGTCCGTGGTGGATCGGCGGTTTGAAAGAGGCGCGTGGATGAAGATGACTTCCCGTATACAGAATATCGGCCTGGTTCTGGCTGGCGCGGTCTCCGCGTCCCTGCTCTGGCATGCCTTCGGGGCAGCCGGTGCGGCCTCGAACGCCGACACCTACAAGCAGCTCAACCTGTTCGGCGACGTCTTCGACCGGGTGCGCGCCGACTACGTCGAGGAGC
>JANLTS010000592.1:0-3298 GCA_031363045.1 Hyphomicrobiales bacterium | reverse complement strand
GCCGTGCGCCACGTACCGCTCGACGCCATCCCCGACCTCTCCGACACCCAGGTCATCATCTACACGGAGTACGGTGGCCAAGCCCCGCAGGTGGTCGAGGACCAGATCACTTATCCGCTTTCGACGGCGATGCTGTCGGTGCCGCGCTCGAAAGTCGTGCGCGGGTTCTCGTTCTTCGGCGTGTCGTTCGTCTACGTGATCTTCGAGGAGGGCACCGACATCTACTGGGCCCGCAGTCGCGTGCTCGAATATCTATCGGCCGCCACACGCAACCTGCCCCAAGGCGTCACCCCGTCGCTCGGTCCCGATGCGACGGGTGTCGGCTGGGTCTACCAGTATGCCCTGACCGGCAAGGGCCGCGATCTGGGAGAACTGCGGTCCACGCAAGACTGGCAACTCCGCTATGCGCTCGCCAAGGCTGAAGGTGTGGCCGAAGTGGCGAGCGTCGGCGGTTTCGTGAAGCAGTACAGCGTCATTGTCGATCCCCGCCAGCTCCAGAGCTACGGTATTTCGTTGAACGATGTGCGCAATGCCATCCGCGCCAGCAACATGGATACCGGTGGCCGCACTGTCGAGATTTCCGAGACCGAGTATGCGGTGCGCGGCCGCGGCCTTTTCCGCAATGTCAAGGACATCGAGATGATCGTCCTCAAGGCCGAGGGTGGAACACCGGTGCTGCTGCGCGATGTCGCCCGTGTCGAGTTCGCGCCCGATGAGCGTCGCGGCATCACCGAACTCAACGGCGAAGGCGAAGCCGTCGGTGGCATCGCCATCCAGCGCTATGGCGAGAACGCCCTGTCGGTCATCGACAACGTCAAGGCCCGGCTTGATGACGTGCGGGCGAGCCTGCCGGCAGGTACCGAAGTGCAGACAGTCTATGACCGCTCCAATCTCATTCACCGCGCCATCGAAACCCTGAAGAGCACGCTGCTCGAGGAAAGCCTCATCGTCGCCGCCGTCTGCGTGATCTTTCTGTTGCATGTCAGAAGCGCGATGGTGGCCATCCTCATGCTGCCGGTGGGCATCTTGATCGCCTTCGCCTTGATGCGCCTGCTGGGTCTGTCGTCGAACATCATGAGCCTCGGCGGCATCGCCATTGCCATCGGCGCAATGGTGGATGCGGCCATCGTCATGATCGAGAACGCCCACAAGCACATGGAGCGGGCAAAACCCGGAACGCCGCGCATCGAGATCATTGTGGCTGCGTCCAAGGAAGTCGGCCCCGCTTTGTTCTTCGGTCTTCTGGTCATTACCGTGTCGTTCCTGCCGATTTTTGCGCTTGAGGCGCAGGAGGGCCGCTTGTTCAAGCCTTTGGCTTATACCAAGTCCTTTGCCATGGCGGCGGCAGCGGTGCTGTCGATCACCCTGGTGCCGGCGCTGATGTATCTGTTCATCCGGGGGAAGATCATCGCCGAGCACCGCAACCCCATCAACCGGCTGTTGATCTGGCTCTATCGCCCGGTCATCAAGGGCGTACTGAAGGCAAAGATCTTCACGGTTGTCGTGGCCATCGGGGTACTAGGTGCGAGTTATTGGCCCGCCAAGCAGCTCGGTTCCGAGTTCATGCCCAATCTTGACGAAGGCACGCTGCTTTATATGCCGACGACACTGCCGGGATTGTCGGTGACCAAGGCCGCCGAGCTGCTGCAAACCCAGAACAAGATCATCAAGTCCTTCCCCGAGGTGGAATCGGCCTTCGGCAAGGCGGGACGTGCCAACAGTGCGACGGATCCCGCTCCCACTGAGATGATCGAGACGGTGGTCAACCTGAAGCCCAGGGCCGAATGGCGGCCCGGCGTGACCGTCGATACGCTGATCGGCGAGCTCGACAAATCCCTGCAGTTCCCCGGCGTGTCGAATGCCTGGACGATGCCGATCAAGGCCCGCATCGACATGCTTTCGACCGGCATCCGCACGCCCGTCGGCATCAAGGTGTTTGGTCCGGATTTGAAGGAAATCGAACGGCTGGGCCGTGAGATCGAAATGGCTTTGCGCGCCATGCCCGAAACGTCGAGCGCCTTTTCAGAGCGGGTCATCGGCGGCTACTATCTTGAGATCACGCCGGATCGCGAACGGCTCGCCCGTTATGGCTTGATGGTCCAGGACGTGCAGGACACCATCGCCATGGCGCTGGGAGCCGAATCCATCACCACCGCCGTCGAGGGCCGCGAACGCTATGCCGTCAATCTCCGCCTGCCGCGCGACTTGCGTAGCGATCCGGATTCGATTGCCCGCAACGTGCGGGTCAGTGGGGCCAACGGCGTCTCGGTGCCGCTGGGCGACGTGGTCGACATCAAGCTTACCACCGGACCATCAACAATCCGCACCGAAAACGCCCAGCTTGCGGCCTATATCTTCGTCGATACCCGGGACAGCGATATCGGCGGCTATGTCGCCAAGGCCCAGCGCGCCGTGGCCGAAAGCGTCCAGTTTCCGCAGGGCTATTTCATAACATGGAGCGGCCAGTTCGAATATCTCGAACGCGCCAAGGAACGCCTTAAGATCGTTGTTCCGGTGACACTGCTCATCATCTTCCTGCTGCTCTACCTGAACTTCGGCAAATTGACCGAGACCCTCATCGTCATGCTGTCACTGCCATTCTCGCTGGTTGGTGGCTTGTGGCTGATGTGGTGGATGGGTTTCAACATGTCGGTGGCGGTGACCGTCGGCTTCATAGCGCTTGCGGGTGTGGCGGCCGAGACGGGCGTGGTGATGTTGATCTATCTGCAGAACGCCTTGGAGGAATGGCGAAGCCGGGCTAGCGAAGAAAGCCGGAAATTCACCAAGGCCGACCTGCATGGCGCCATCATGGAAGGAGCGGTTGACCGCGTGCGGCCTAAGATGATGACGGTTGCCGCCATCATGGCGGGTCTCCTGCCGATCCTTTGGAGCTCCGGCACGGGCTCCGAAGTGATGCAGCGCATCGCCGTGCCGATGATCGGCGGCATGGTGTCGTCAACGGTGCTGACACTCGTCGTCATCCCGGCGATCTTCGCGCTCGTCGAAGGTGCAAGGATGCGGATGAGAAACCGAAATGCAGGCAACCAACCCAAGCCGGTAAGATCACCCGAACTGGAAGCACAGAACTGACCTTGCGCGGCGTCAAGAATTTCATCTGTCCAACTGTCAGTCCCAAACTTCTGTTTCCTTCGAATTCGGGACCTTAAGGCGCCGCCTGGAGGAAGGATTGCCAGGATGGTGTGCGGCAGGATTTCCATTGGAACACGCTTTGCCGATCCGCCGCTTTGCAATCTCGCGGTAGAGGGCTTCAGGGCTGGTGCCGATGTCCTGGGCGATG
>JANLTS010000503.1:0-2570 GCA_031363045.1 Hyphomicrobiales bacterium | reverse complement strand
CCTCGGCCTGCTGATCGGCCCGCTCGGTCTCTGGCGGCAGAAGGCGAACCGTGATCCAGCACTCCGCTCAGCGAAGCAAGTTGGCATGGATCAAGCGTTCATTCTGATGCTGTTCTTGACGAGCCTGACAGGCTTCGCGGTGCTCCTGCTGCGCACAACGCCGCTGCTGGGGCTCACCCTTGCCCTTCACCTCGGCGTGGTCCTCGTGCTCTTTCTCACGCTGCCTTACGGCAAGTTCGTGCACGGCATCTATCGCTTCCTGGCGCTCATTCGCGCCGCGCAAGAAAATCACGCGCAACTCAAATAAAAAGCGCGCCGGGTTGCCCCGACGCGCTTCACTTCGTGCATCGATATCAGAATGCAAGGCCGTCCTTGACGATAACCCAGCGGCCCTTCTGGACCTGCTGTACGGTTGTCACCGTGGAGGCGAGATGGTTGGTCTTCGAGAACTTGGTTGGCGGTGAGCCAAAGATGTCCTGGTAGACGCTGCCTGATTCAAGCGCTGTGAGCAGTTTGTCGCCCGTCAGTTCTTTGCCAGCCAACTTGGCATAGTGCGCAAACGTCATGATGGCGTTGTAGCCGATGATGGCTTGCGTGTTCGGCGTCGCACTGAAGGCGGCGCGGTAGGTGTCGAGCCAGGTCTTGATCTTGCCCTTAGCCGTGTCTTCGTAAGGGATCTCGAAACCGCCTGCGGAATAGAGACCTTCGACAACTTCCTTGCCAAGTGCCGGGACCTCGATGACGTTGACGGGTGTGGAGCCGAGGAAGGCCGGGTTCCAACCGAGTTTCTTGGCTTCCGACATGGCGCCGATCGGCTCGCGAATGACGGCGCCGAGAACGACGAGATCGCAACCGTCTGATTTCATCTTGGCGATGGGTGCGCTGAAGTCCGACGCGCCGCGCTTATAGCTGTTGACCGATGCGGGTTTGATTTTCATGGCGTCGGTCTGCGCGGTGAAGCCGTCCAGCACGCTTTTGCCGTACTCGTCGTCTTGATAGAGGATGCAGGGCTTAGCAAACTTTTTTGCTTCGATCATGTACTTGATCGCAGAGCGGGTGCTTTCCACGTAAGGCAGCAGGTTGTTGAACTTCAGCCGTTCCTGCGGTTTTGTGGCATCGAACTTGTAGGAGAATTCGGCGGCGGTCAGCGGGAAAAGCTGCGGCACGCCGGCGTCGAGAACGATGTCCTGCGCTGCGAGAACTGTCGGCGAGCCCATGGAGCCGATGTTGGCGAAGATCTTGTCCTTCTCGATCATCTTTTGCGTGGCGAGCACGGCGCGCTTGGGGTCGTAGCCGCTGTCTTCGAGAATGAGTTTCAGCTTGCGGCCGTTGATGCCGCCGGCGGCGTTGATTTCGTCAACGGCGAACTTCATGCCGTTGGCTGCGGAGACGCCCCAGCCCTTGATGGGGCCGGACAGGTCTTGGTGGGTGCCGATGACGATTTCGGTATCGGTGATGCCTTGGTTGGTCACCTTGGTCTTGGCCGGTGTCTGCGCCGAAGCCGACGTCCAAGCCAAGGCTGTTGCCGCTGCGAGTGCCGCAACTGATAGTGCTTTTGTTTGCATGCTCGTTCTCCCTTTGAAGTGTACGGATTTATGCCTGTTATTGGGCCGGTTCCGGCGTTGCCGGGCTAGCTGGCCATGCGCTCACCATACATCGCCCCGATGAGTGGCGCATACTTCTTGTTCACGAAGCTGCGTTTCAGTTTCAGGGTCGGTGTCAGTTCCTCGTCTTCCGGGGTTAATTGTTGCTCAATCAGCTGGAATTTCTTGATGGTTTCGACGCGCGCAAAGTTGGCGTTCACTTTCTCGATTTCCGCCCAGATCAGGTCCTGCACATCCTTGGCGCGGCAAAGGCTGGTGTAGTTGGTGAAGGGAATGTCTTTGTCCTGGGCGAATTTCTCGACGTTCTCCTGGTCGATCATGACCAGGCAGGTCAGGAACGGCCGTTTGTCGCCGATCACGATGGCGTCCGAGATATACGGGGAGAACTTCAGCTGGTTCTCGATTTCGGTCGGCGTGATGTTCTTGCCGCCGGCGGTGATGATGATGTCTTTCATGCGGTCGGTGATCTTCACGTACCCTTCGTTGTCGATCATGCCGATGTCACCGGTGTGCAACCAGCCATCTTTGTCAATGGTTTCGGCAGTTTTCTCGGGCTGATTGAGGTAACCCTTGAAGACGATGTCGCCGCGGATGAGAATTTCGTTCTCTGGCGAAATCTTAACTTCGGCCCACGGCACCGACTTGCCGATGGAGCCGAGCTTGATCCTGTCGGCGGTCATCGATGTTGCGACGCCGCAATTCTCGGTCTGGCCGTAGACTTCGTACATGTTCATGCCGAGGGCCAAGTACCACTTGACGAGATCGGGCGAGATGGGGGCTGCGCCAGTGAACAGCCGCTTGGCGCGGTCGATGCCGAGCATCTTGCGGATGTTGCGCAGGACTAGCCAATAGGCGGCTTGGTTCTGCAGGCGCAGCGCGATTGATGGCGATCTGCCCTCAAGTTTCGCGTCGGCGACGCGGCCGCCGATGCCAATCGCTTTGGCATAAGCCCATTGCTCCAGCGGC
>JANLTS010000501.1:0-4102 GCA_031363045.1 Hyphomicrobiales bacterium | reverse complement strand
GGCGCTGGCCTTCGCCGCGGCTCTGGGTCCCGGCATCGAGAACGCGGTGATTGCCATTTCGCTTACCGCCTGGCCGCCTTACGCCCGCATCGCGCGCTCGGAAACAGTGAGTATCGCGCGCAGTGACTATATCCAGATGGCGGTCTTGCAGGGTGCCTCCACAAGCCGCATCCTTCTCAAGCACATCGTGCCGCTTTGCCTGTCCTCGGTGATCGTAAGATTGACGCTCGATATGGCGGGGATCATTCTGACGGCGGCGGGACTGGGCTTTCTCGGCCTTGGCGCCCAACCGCCGACACCTGAATGGGGCGCCATGGTGTCCTCCGGCCGGGGGTTGATTCTCGACCAATGGTGGGTGGCAACTATTCCGGGGATCGCCATTTTCATTGTCAGCCTCGGCTTCAATCTGCTGGGCGATGGCCTGCGCGATGTCTTCGATCCGAAATCAACATCATGACCGCGCCGCTGCTGGTTGTTGAGAATCTCAATGTTACGTTTCCAGGGCGGGGTGGCGTGACGCAGGCGGTTCGCGATGTCAGCTTCACGCTCGGGCGCGAACGCCTCGGCATCGTCGGTGAGTCCGGCTCCGGCAAGTCGACGGTTGGCCGGGCGATTCTCGGGCTCTTGCCGCGCAATGCCGTTGTCTCGGTGCGGCGCATGGATTTCGCCGGAGAGAGCCTGTTGAATTTTGCCGATGCCGATTGGCAGCGGCTGCGTGGCCGCCGCATCTCCATGGTGATGCAGGACCCGAAATTTTCACTCAACCCGGTGATGAAGGTCGGCCATCAGATCGGCGAGACTTGCAGGTTGCATTTGGGTTCCAATGCTGGTGATGCAAAGCGCCGCACTCTGGCGATGCTGGAAGCCGTCAAGATTCGCGATCCCGAGCTGGTCTCCCAGCTCTATCCGCATCAACTGTCAGGGGGCATGGGCCAGCGCGTCATGATTGCCATGATGCTGGTGGCCGAGCCGGATTTTCTGATTGCCGATGAGCCCACATCGGCTCTCGATGTCACGGTGCAGAACGAGGTCTTGCGCATCCTCGACGATCTGGTGCGCGATCGCGGCATGGGGTTGATCTTCATCAGTCATAATCTGACGGTGGTCTCAAGTTTCTGCGACCGTGTCCTCGTCATGTATGGCGGGCGTATCCTTGAAGAGTGCGAAGCGCGCAACCTCGCAACCGCCACTCACCCCTATACCCGGGCTTTGCTGGCCGCCGCTCCGTCACTCGATGAGCCGAGGGCTGAGTTGGCCACGATGACCCGCGATCCCCGGTGGCTGGAATGATCGAAGTCGCCGAACTCACCGTGACGTTCCGCAATGGCCAGCGCCCGGTTCACGCTGTTCAAGGTGTTTCGTTTTCCGTGGCGGGCGGTGAAACCTTCGGCATTGTGGGTGAATCGGGTTCGGGCAAGTCGACCGTGCTGAAAGCCATTGCCGGGCTGGTGCGGTCTTCGGCGAGCACGCTGACGATTTCCGGCAAGCCCGCCTCCGAGCGGCGCAGCAAGCAGGACCGGCGCCTGATGCAGTATGTTTTTCAGGACCCCTATGCATCGCTGCATCCGCGTCATACCGTCGATGATGTCCTGAGCGAACCGTTGCTGATCCATGGCATCGACAATGTCGATGGGCGGGTGCGTGCAGCGATCGCCGATGTTGGCCTCGCGCCCCAGCACCGCTTCCGCTACCCGCATCAATTGTCCGGTGGCCAGCGGCAGCGCGTGGCCATTGCCCGGGCATTGATCCTCGAGCCACCGATCCTTTTGCTTGATGAGCCGACGTCGGCGCTCGATGTCTCGGTGCAGGCCGAAATCCTCAATCTGCTGTCGCGGTTGCGGCAGCGCCATGGCTTGACGTGTATTCTGGTGAGCCATGATCTCGGCGTTGTCGCCCACTTGTGCACCCGCATTGCCATCATGCAACTGGGCAAGCTTGTCGAGGTGATCAGCGTCGATGAACTGCGCAGCGGCAAGGTCCGTGAAGACTATACCCGGCAACTCATCGCGGCCAGCCGCGGTTACAGCCGGGCGGCGTTCTGACCCTTCCAGCCACCATCTTGTCAAAGCCCTTAAAAGGGGATCAGATGGTTTTGGCGGCAGGCGTCCGACGGGCGATGGCCGAAAGAAAATGACAAGGGAGACGTTCATGTTGAAAATGCTGAGATATGCGCTGCTGGCTGGGGCGCTTGTGGCGTTGGCACCACACGCGATTGCCGATACGCCGGCCGATACGCTGGTGATTGCCAAGAACATCGACGACATCATTTCGCTCGATCCAGCCGAAGCCTATGAGTTGAGCGGCATCGAGGTTCTGGCCAACACCTATGACCGCATCATGCGCTTCGAGCCGGCCGACATCACCACGCTGGTGGGCGGTGTTGCCGAAAGCACTAGTGTCAGCGACGATGGCAAGACCTTCACATTCAAGATTCGCCCGGGAATGAAATTTGCCTCGGGCAATCCGGTCACCGCGCAGGATGCGGCATTCTCGTTGCAACGGGTCATCAAGCTTGAGAAGACACCGGTATTCCTGCTCAGCCAGCTTGGCTGGACAAAAGACAATATCGATCAGCTGGTGAAGGCGGTTGACGATGCAACCCTGCAGATCACCATCACCGAAGATTTCGCGCCGTCGCTTGTTTATGCCTTGTTGTCCTCGGTGGTTGGATCCGTCGTGGACATGAAAGTTGCCATGGAGCACCAGGCCGATGGCGATTTTGGCTGGGGCTGGCTCAAGACCAATTCCGCCGGTTCCGGTGCCTATAGCCTGAAGACGTGGAAACCCAACGAGAGTATCGTTCTTGACGTCAATCCCAACTATCGCGGCGGCGAAGCCAATTTGAAGCGCGTGGTGCTGCGCCACATGCCGGAGCCAGCCGCTCAGCGCCTGGCGCTTGAGAAAGGCGATGCCGATATCGTGCGCGATCTGACACCCGATCAGGTGGCCGGACTTGAGGGCAACAAGGACATCAGCGTCACGGCCGTGCCGCAGGCCCTGCTCTATTATGCCGGCATGAATTTGAAGAAGAAGGAATTCCAGGATGTGCGGGTGCGCCAGGCAGTACGCTATCTCATCGACTACGATGGCATGGTGAACTCGTTCCTGAAGGGCACCATGGTGGTTCACCAGACCTTCTGGGCGTCGGGTTTCTGGGCAGCACTTGACGAGAACATGTACACATTCGATCCCGCCAAGGCCAAGGCATTGCTCGCCGAAGCCGGATATCCCAATGGTTTCGAATTCAATCTCGACGCGCCCAACACAGCGCCCTTCGTCAACATCGCCCAGTCGATGCAGGCGACACTGGCGCAAGGAGGCATCAAGGCCAACATCGTTTCGGCAGAAACCAAGGCGGTCATCGGAAAGTATCGCGGCCGCGAGCATGACATCGCGCTGATCTACTGGGGACCCGATTATATGGATCCGCACACCAATGCCGATGGCTTTGCCAACAATCCCGACAATTCCGACAATGCCAAGGGAAAGCCCCTCGCCTGGCGCAATTCGTGGTTTGACGAAGCCGTCAACAAGATGACCGGTGACGCCGTTCGCGAGCGCGACACCGCCAAGCGCGAAATGCTGTACAAGGACCTGCAGAAGAAGGTGATGGTTGAAGGCCCCTTCATCATTATGTTCCAGAACACCATCCAGCTGGCGCAGCGCGCCAATGTCAAAGGCTTCGTGATGGGCCCGTCGACTGACGTGGTCTATTACAACCTGACAACCAAGTAAGAGCCAAAGCACGGCGCCGGACATTCTCGTCCGGCGCCGTGCCGCCTGCTCCATGCGCGCACAGGGCCGTTCACCGCTTCCATTGTGAAAACCATGACCAGTTGCGTCAGCACCTTGCCGACGTCGTCAATGCCTACAACTCCGCCCGATGCTTCAAGACCCTCAAGGGTCTCACACCCTACAAGTTCATCTGCAAATGCCGGACAAATCAGCCACCAAGATTCGAGCTAGAGCGTCGCACTTTCAGTTGAGTCCATATCCTGCTGCGGCGAAGTAGTTTGAGCATTCGTCTGGCGTGAAGAGAGCGCAAATGTTGCCGATGGCTTTCCAAAGATCGTCGATGGTCCTTGCGGCCATTGCGCGGAGC
>JANLTS010000473.1:0-19514 GCA_031363045.1 Hyphomicrobiales bacterium | reverse complement strand
GTTCATCTTCCGCACCCGGAAATATTCGCCTCCGCCCAGGCGGGTGACAATCTTCTGCTGAACGATGGCCGCCTGCGCGTCGAGATCATCACGGCCGAGCCGAAGAAGTTGACGACCAAGGTGATCTTCGGTGGCACCCTGTCGGACCGCAAGGGCGTAAACCTGCCCGACACCGTCATCCCCATTCCGGCACTGACCGAGAAGGACCGCGCCGATCTTGAAGCCGCCGCCTCGATTGGCGTTGACTGGATCGCACTGTCATTCGTGCAGCGCGCTGACGACGTTGCCGAGGCCCGCAAGCTCGTCGCCGGACGGGCTGGCGTCATGGCCAAGATCGAGAAGCCCGCCGCCCTTCCGGTGCTCGATGAAATCCTCGAGATTGCCGATGGCCTCATGGTGGCACGCGGCGATCTTGGCGTCGAACTGCCGCTCGAGACCGTGCCCGGAAAACAGAAGCTCATCACCCGCGCCGCAAGGCGTGCGGGAAAGCCGGTGATCGTCGCCACCCAGATGCTAGAATCGATGATCGTCGAACCGGTGCCGACGAGAGCCGAAGTCTCTGACGTCGCCACTGCTGTTTATGAAGGTGCTGACGCCATCATGCTGTCAGCCGAGAGCGCCACCGGTGCGTGGCCCGACAAGGCAGTGGCCACCATGGACCGTATCGCCCAGGCCGTCGAGCGTGACCCGTTGTACCGTGGCATCATCACCGCCCAGCGCTATGAGCCGCAGCCCACCAGTGCCGATGCCATATCGAGTGCGGCGCGCTCGATTTCGGAAACGCTGAAACTCGCGGCCATCGTCTGTTACACGGGCTCCGGCTCGACGGGTTTGCGCATGTCGCGCGAGCGGCCCGATACCCCGGTCATTGCCCTGACCCCCATTGCCACCACGGCGCGCAAGCTGGCGCTGGTCTGGGGCATGCATTGCGTCCTGACGGACGACGCCCACGATCTCGACGACATGGTCATCCGCGCCGCCCGCATCGCCTTCGAGGAAGGCTTCGCCACACCCGGCCAGCGCATCATCGTCACCGCCGGCCTGCCCTTGGGCACCCCCGGCGCCACCAACATGCTTCGCATCGCCTATGTCGGCAAGAACGGCGCGGCGGGGAGTTAGTCCGCCTACGGAATAGTTGGGAGTCCGAACGGCAGAGCCCTCATCCGCCCTTCAGGCACCTTCTCCCATTCTGCGAACGGGAGAAGGCACACGTGGAGCAGTCTCCCTTTATCAAGTCCACTGCCGTCGCGGCTCCAGCGCCTTCGCCCGTGGCAAAGCCATGGGAGAAGGTGGCCGGCAGGCCGGATGAGGGCCATCTACTAACTTGAATGCTGTTTTCAGCAAACTTACTCCGTCGCCACAAGCTTACCGGTGAACAACACCGGTCCGGTTGGTTGACCGGTGGGTGATCCGCCTTCTGGTTCGAGACTCACCGCGAACACAGTATCACCGAGCGCCACACTGTCGATCTTGCCGAGGCGCGATGACGGGATGCGGAAATCGGCGGCGATGACGCCGAGCGATTGCGGCTTGTCGCGGCCACCGCCCAAGGCCCAGAGTTCGTGCGACTTGCCTTCCGGCACCGTCGCCGACACCGGCCGCACCGAAATGGTACCGCGATCGATATCGACAGACGCGATGAAGGCCGGCCCCGGGCCTTCGGCTTCCAGAACCGCGACGAAGCGGCCCTGCGATGGCGGCAGTGCTGCCGGATTGAGCAGCACGAAGCCAGTGGCGGCCGCCGCCACGGCCCAGCCCGCAATCGCAACGGAACGCCAGCGCCTCGCACGCGCCGGGAAATCGATCACCGTGGCATTTGGCAGTACTTCGCCGACGGCAGCCGTCATCACGCGCGCACGCAACTGTTCCGGCACCGCCACCGGTTCAAGCGCCAGTGCCAGAGGTGACAGGCGCTTCTCCCAGGCTTCGACGCCGGCGCGGAACGTTGCATCGGCAACAATCAACGCTTCGGCGTCGCGCCGCTCAGCGTCATCGAGCGTGCCGAGCACATACTCGGCGGCCAGCCCGTCACGGTCCTCAGAGCTTGCCATCGATACACTCCCGCAAGATCGCCAGGCTGCGCCGCAGCAGCGTCTTGATGGTGGTCACCGGGCGGCTGAACCTCGCCGCCAATTCCTCGCGGCTCCAGCCTTGATAATAGGCCAGCAGCACCATGTCCTGCCGGTCCTCTGGCAGCACCGCCAGGCAGTCCCGCAACCGCTTCATTTCGAAGGAAAAATGGGCTTCGGGCATAATGCCGTAAGTTTGCCCGTCATCGTCATCGAGACTTTCGACTTCGCGCTCGGCGGACCGGCGGCGCAAATCGATGGCCTGATTGCGAGCAATGGTGGCAAGCCAGCCCATTGGCCTCGCCTGCCCCGGATCATAGGCGCCGGCCTTCTGCCATATCCGCACGAAAGCTTCCTGCAAGGCCTCTTCCGCCATTTCTGGCCGCCGCAACATGCAGCGGGTGACGGCAAACAGCCGGCTCGCCGTCAGGTCATAAAGCCGCCCAAAGGCATGGCGGTCGCCGCCGGCAATCTGCGTCAGGAGATCGCTCAACTCGAGATCGGGATCGTGGGCAATTGCATTCATGTTGAGCTAACGTAGCAGACCACCCCTTCCGTTGCACCATTCGAGCAAGATTCGGCTCATGGTGAAGGAATTATATCCCTTGCTCGATCTTCTCCAGCGCCTTGATCGACTCCTTGACGGAGTCCATCCCCGGGTTGAGGCTGAGGGCCTCGCGGAAGGCATCAAGGGCTGCGCCATATTTCTTTTGTCGCTGATAGATCATGCCGCGACCGGCCAGCGCGCCGAAGTGGCGGGGTTCGAGATCCAGCACCTTGTCGATGTCTTTCAGCGATGCCTCGTCACGCTTCATCATGAAATACAGCGTCGCCCGCTTGTTCCAGGCCTCGGCATAATCCGGATTGGCGCCGATCACCCGGTCGAGAATCTTCAAAGCCTCGGCCGGTGCGCCATCATTCATGGCGCGCGTCGCCTGTCCCAGCAAGACTTCGGCCGTGGGCGAATCATTGGCACCCCACAGCGTCCAGATTTTCAGCACCAATCCTTCGGTGCCGTTGCCTTTCGACGTGTAAAGCCTGGCAAACAGGATATCGAGCTGCTCGGCCCGCATCTCCGCCGGTTTCCTTGGTTTTTCAACCGGAACAACCTCAGCTTCGGCGGCTGGCGTTTCGGCTGCGGGTTGGGCGGGAGCGACCTCAGCCAAAGCCGGGGCGGCGAGGGCGAGCAACAGGGCGGGAAGCAGGATCAGCTGGCGCATGACCAAGGAGAATACCACGACTTGTGGCAACAAAAAGAGCGCCGTGAACGGCAACCCGTCCACGGCGTTCACAATTCCGTCAAAAGGTCTGACTTAACCTTGGCGCGCCTTGAAGCGCGGGTTGGTCTTGTTGATGATGTAGACGCGGCCACGGCGGCGGACCAGCTTGTTATCGCGGTGGCGCTTCAGCAGGGCCTTGAGCGAATTGCGGACTTTCATGAATTTCACCTGACTTTTCAGGCAGATGGAACCTCAAGCCCCAGACCCGCCGAATGAACGATGACGGTTCTATAATGGGGCCAGTTACGGCTGTCAACCAACGGCGGGAGACCGGTCTCGCAACTGTGATTTGACCCATCGGGCCACCTCGGGGCAAGGCAATGACATGCCCGTCATGCTGCGCACCATTCTGGCGACCGTGTTTCTGATGATGTTCATCGGAAATTCGATCGGTGCGCAAATTCAATGTGCACCACCCAATCATTGCGCCGGTCTGGCAACAGCATGCGAATGTGGCGAAACTCCTGATTCCCCGTCCGCGCCGATGGCCGCCTGCTCGATGATCTGCCAAATGCAGGTTCCTGGCCCAGCCATGGCCAGCACCGCTGGCGCGTCGGCAATCGCCTTGCTGTTTGGCGCCGAAGTGCCGGGGTCTTCCGGCCAATTGATCGCGCCACCTGTACCGCCGCCGCGCTTGGCTTGATACGGCCTGAAAAACCCAATTCAAACTCTCAATCAAGGTAAGACCAATGAAAAGAACGCTTTTGTCCGCAGCCTTCCTGCTGTTCGCCCTCACCGGCACAGCCTATGCGGCTGCCTGCTGCGATGGCAGCTTCTGCTGCATGATGGACATGCCCTGCTGCGATTGACACGCCTGGACGCCGGCCCTCGCAAGGGCCGGCGTCTTTGATGTATTTCTGTTGCCGGGCGCGCGGCAATCGTGAGAAACGCCGCTCATGCCGCCCATTCCCGATCTCACCGAATTCTGGTTCACGCTCGCTGCTTTCCTCGCCTGCGTTGCAATCGTCGGCGTCATGGCCTGGCTGGAGAGAAGGCCCCGCCAGAACCTGAACCCGCGCCTGATCCCGACCACGCCCGTCCTGCTGGTGTTCGGCTTCATGGGACTATTGGCGCTGGTGCATCTCCTCAACCTCTACGGCATACATACCGGACGCGGAACCGGACCCTGATCCCCATGATGTTGCCTCCCACCCAAACTCTCTATTTTGAAGACCTGGAGCTCGGCATGACCGAGACCTATGTCAAGGAAGTGAAATCCTCCGACGTCGTGGGCTTTGCCGAAATCTCCGGCGACCGCAATCCGATCCACCTCTCCGAGCATTTCGCGGCGCGAACGCCATTCGGGGGCCGCATCGCCCATGGCCTCTATACCGCAAGCCTCATTTCGGCGGTGATCGGCACCAGGCTCCCCGGCCCCGGTGCCGTCTACCTGTCGCAAACGCTGAACTTCAGGGCCCCCGTCCGCATCGGCGATCATGTCGAGGCGACCGTCGAGGTCGTCGAACTGGCAGAGAAGGGCCGCCGCGTCAAACTGGCCTGCCGCTGCAAGGTTGGCGAGACACTGGTGCTCGAAGGCGAGGCAATGGTGAAGGTGCCCGGAAAACCCGAAGGCTATTGAGCCCCCATATTGACTCTTCGCCGCCGCCGTCTAGCTTGCCCCTCCTGTCTGGGAGGACCTTATGCTGCGTAATTTCGATAACCGTCTCAATGCCGATGTGATTCAGTGTTTGCGGGCCATGGGCCATGGTGACGACCTGGTGATTTGCGACACCAATTTTCCTGCCGATTCGGTGGCCCGCCATACCATCACCGGCAACCTGCTGCGCATGGACAATTTGAGTGCCGCCGAGGCCATCGCCGCCATTCTCTCGGTCATGCCGCTCGACAGCTTCGTTGAAGCACCTGCCGAGCGCATGGAAGTGGGGAGCAACCCCAAGGACATTCCCCCCGTTCAGGCGGAAGTGCAGAAGGCCATCGACAAGGCCGAGGGCAAATCCTGGCCGATGGGCTCGATCGAGCGCTTCGCCTTCTATGAGAAGGCCAAGAGTGCCTATGCCGTCGTCGTCACCGGCGAGACCCGCTTCTACGGCTGCTTCATCCTCAAGAAGGGCGTGATCCCGCCAAAGGCATGAGCGTGATGAAACAAGGCGTTGCGATCCTCGGCATCTTCGTTGCCGATCTGGCGTTCCGCGCCAACCGCCAACCCGTCATGGGTGAGACGCTGATCGGCTCGGGCTTCAAGATGGGCCCGGGCGGCAAGGGCTCGAACCAGGCTGTGGCCGCGGCGCGCGCCGGTGCCAAGGTCAGCCTCATTTCAAGGCTGGGGCGTGACGCCTTCGGCGACATCGCGCTTGCCACATGGAAGGCAGAGGGCATCACCGCACATGCCGCCATGTCCGATACCGAGCCCACCGGTGCCGCCTATATCTTTGTCAGCGACGAGACCGGCGAGAACGCCATCATTGTCGTGCCCGGTGCCGCCGATCACATCAGTGCTGCCGATGTCGAGACCGCCCGCGTTGTGATCGAAGGCGCGAAGGTCTTCGTCACGCAGTTGGAACAGCCAATTCCCGCCGCCCGCCGTGGCCTCGAAATCGCCCGCGCCGCAGGTGTCATCACCCTGTTCAACCCGGCACCCGCCGCTCCGCTGCCGGACGATATCTATCCGCTCTGCGACTATGTCATCCCCAACGAGAGCGAGGCGAGGCTCTTGACCGGCATTCCCGTCGATACGCTCGACGATGCGCGGAAAGCCGGTGACGCTTTGCTCGCCAAGGGTGCTGGCACCGCCCTCATCACGCTCGGCTCGCGCGGTGCTTTGCTGCACACGCGCGGTCAATCGCTGATGATCGCTGCACTCAGTGCCGGAAAGGTGCTCGAGACCACGGGGGCTGGCGACAGTTTCGTCGGTGCCTTTGCCGTAGGCTTGGCCGACGGCATGACGCCGCCCGATGCCGCCCGCTTTGGCTGTGCGGCGGCTGGCATTTCGGTGACAAGATTGGGCACCGCCCCGGCCATGCCGAAACGCGCCGAGATCGAGGCGCTGCTCAAGCGCGGATGAAATGCAACTTCGAAAACTGAGCGCGGAAGGCGGAAACCTCCGGCGCCACCGATTGCGCCGCGCGTTTCTTCAACAGCACATCTGCAATGAAACCGGCCACCTGTGGCATGTCCTTCGCGGTCATGCCCCAGCGCACGATCTCCGGCGTGCCGAAGCGCAACCCATTCAGATCGCCTTCGACCTCGGCAATCGGCAACCCGATGCCGCAGCTCAACACATTGGCCTGGCGCAACAGCTTGGCAGCGGTTTGCCCGCCGCCGAAATCGCGCGTTTCGATGGCGAACTGATGCGACGTCGTCATGCCGCGATCGGCAGCATGAACCGCAATGCCACGATCGGCCAGTGATTGCGCCAAGGCTTTTGCCGTCTCCGCCATAACTCTCGCATAGTCGCGGCCATGCACCTTCCAGTCGAGCAGCGTCATCGCCAGCGCAGCTGATTTCGCGGCGTCGAAATTGGCGGTGAGGCCCGGATAAGCAATAGCGTCAAGACGCTCGGCAATATCAGCATCATTGGTGAGGATAATCCCAGAAGGCGGTCCACCGAGACTCTTGTAAGTGCTCATGGTCATCACATGGGCACCTTCCTCCAGCGGTTGCTGCCAGCCACGGCCGGCAATCATCCCCGACATATGCGCCGCATCGAACAGCACCAATGCCCCCACTTCATCAGCGATGGCGCGGATGCCGGCGATGGGATGCGGGAAAAGGTTCAGGCTGCCGCCGATGGTGATGAGCTTCGGTTTCAAACGCAGCGCGTCGGCACGGAGTTGCACGAGATCGACCGTGTAGCCCGCCGCATCGATGGGTGCCGGATGCGTGATGACGCCATAGAGACCCGCTGCCCCGGCACCATGATGCGTGACGTGCCCGCCGATGGCACCTGGCGGTGCGATGATGATGTCACCTGGCTTCGCCGCCATCATGAACACATAAAGATTAGCGAGAGCACCCGAGCCCACGCGGATTTCCGCAAACCTGGCATTGAACACTTCGGCCGCCAGCTCGGCCGCCATCACCTCGATCTTCTCCACACCTTCCAGCCCCATCTCATACTTGTCACCCGGATAGCCGAGCGACGGACGCGAGCCTAAGCCGCTGGCCAGCAGCGCTTCGGCCTTCGGGTTCATCATGTTGGTGGCTGGATTGAGGTTGATGCAGTCACGCTCGTGAATGCGGTGGTTTTCTTCGATGTAGCCGAGCAGCTGCATCTCGTTCTCATCGGCCGATGCGGCCGCAACCTGCGCCGCCAGTGACTGGATGTAGGTCTCAGCATGGGTTGGCACCCAGGCACGTTGTTTCAGCATGGTCTTCATGTGTGGAACTCTGTTGTGTTGTATGTTCCAAAAGACGCAAATGCCGCGAGGATGACATCGCGCTCTTGCGCGTTAAATCTTAAACTCATGGTTGGCGCGCGGCTCTGCATTGGGTCGGCGGCGTTGTCGCAATCAGTGAGAAAAGCATTTCCTGCATCCGCCGCAACGCTGTGGTTTCCGCACACCAACGCCTGACCCAGCAGATGCCGGGTGCCGCAAAGTGCCTCAAGGCGCCCGACCAGGGAACCGGCATGGCCACCGATTGATTGCAATCCGGAAATACCGATTCCAGTTAGCGGAGCAGCCTGCCGTTCAAGTTCGGCAGCGAGTGCGCTCAACGCGTCATCATTGCCATCGATGCCGTGTTTCAATGCCACCTGCCGCGCGTGACCCATGAGATAGCCCGCAAGGAATGGCGAAAACCGGCTGTCGATGACCCCACACGGCAGCTGCGCCCGCAATACATCGAGCGCCATCGACGCGGCCTTGCGCAGCACCGCCGCCTGGCGGCCTTCGCCCGGCGCCCCCGGAACCACCGCAAGACTGACCTGCGGCTTCCGCCTGTTCATATTGATCTCTCGCCAACCCATGGCCCACTCACTGCCCCGGATCATGGCAAAACACAACATTCCAGCAGCCTCCCGAAACAGCGGGAGACTTTGATCCTTCAAAAACCAGGCTGTTTCGATGGAAAAAGAGTGGTGGCTGGTTCAGTCAACAGCAAACTGCAAACAGGACCGGAAACAGCTGTTGCAGGAATTGCGATGCTTGCTTTCAGCCCGGTTGAGACGCCGCCGGCCGGTACGTCGGGCTGTGTGGCGCAAGGGTGTACTTTCGATTCCCGACGTATAGAGCCGTGACAGATTTCCATGGCACCAGCCAGTGCCACTTCCAACTCTATTGAAGTTGCTGTTGTTTTGAGGACGGCAAGACCAGTTACGAAAAAAACTAGAGAGTGTTGGGAGACGGCCAGGCCAATCATCCCGCCACAGCCGCCTCGCTGGGGACGATTTGAACGTGGGCAGCGGGTGCTTCCTGCTGCTTATAGACGATCGTTAGATTGGCCGGCTGTGACTCTGGCGCGGCCGTGAGGCGGGCGAGATGAAATACAGGGCCCGATAATGTCATGACGATGGCCAGCGCAATGGGCGCAATGAACCTGATTGAGCGACTTCTGGTGCGATGTGACATGCATTTACAACGGATCGGGGCGGTACTTGGTTCCAGTTGCAAGGACACGTCTGCGTGACTTCAACGTGAGGAGTGTGGAAGGAAACACTTGCACCATTGCGGTCAAAGGGCCAGTCACACGTCAGGAAATACCGGCCGACCGGTTGACATGTGACGATACTATTCACGGCCCGAACACTGGTTCCACGCCCGCGGATCACTCAAACAGGGTCATCTTCAAGCGACGCTGCGGAAACGCCCCCCAATGGCTTGAAGGCCAACTCAATCCTGCAAACGAGGCCATCCGGCTCGAACCACCGCTCGACCACAGCACCGGGAAGACTCTGTTCGATCAATGTCGAGCCGAAGCTGCGGCGAACCGATTGGGTGACTTTGGGGCCACCACGTTCAGTCCAGGTCAGGGTCAGCATCTTGCACCCCGTCTCTTTGTCACTGACTTGCCAAGCCAATTCAATTCTGCCGCGCGAAGATGACAGCGCTCCATGCTTGATGGCATTGGTGGCGAGTTCGTTGAAAATCAGCGCCAACGGAACGGAATGATCTGGTGAGAGATAAACTGGCGGGCCGGTAATCGAAAGCCGCTCGCCTTCGTTGACGACCACAGTCGAAAGTTGATGGCGAGCAAGCGCCCCCAACTCGACAAATTTCCAGTCAGTCGCCGTCAGAATGTCCTGAGCGGCTGCTAGGCTGTGGAGCCTGCCCGAAAAAGTCTCTGCAAAAACCTGAGGATCGGGCGATGCCTTCAACGTGGCACGCAGGATCGATTGGAGTACCGCAAAGGAATTCTTGACCCGATGGGCGAGTTCGCGGGTCATCATTTTCTGGCGCGCTTCCCATTCCTTGCGGTCGCCGATGTCGTGTACAACAACCGAGAGGCCAGTTACCGTTCCGTCCGGCGCCTTCACCGGTGCCACCGCCATCGAAACGTCGATCAGGGTTCGATTCTTGCGCAAACGTCGCGTATCGAAAGGTTCGACGGCTTCACCCGCTCGCGCCCGCGCCACGACGTCGGCCTGCTCCTGGTGCTTGCTGGGTTCGACAAGCATCGAGATGGGCTGGCCAATCGCTTCCATTTCGGTATACCCGAATAGCTGCTCTGATGCGCGGTTCCACGCCTCAATACGCCCATCGAGCGTCACGCCAAACAACGCATCTTGCGAAGCGCCGGCGACGGCCGCCATTCGCGCATTGTCAGCATCGCTCCTTTTGCGCAGTGTAATGTCGTGGCTGGTTTCCAGAACAAAACGTTCGCCCTCGTTTTCGATGAGCTGATGACGGCTCTCCACGAATATCTTCCGGCCATCCTTGGCGCGGTGCTCGATCTCGCCAGTCCAGCTTTTGAATTCCAAAAGCACTGTCATGAGTTCAGAGAGCTCCAGAGGGTGGATTGTGCAGAGCAGGTCATGGCTCGACCGGCCCAGTGCCTCTTCGCGTGAAAAACCAAAGAGCTGTTCGGCGCCCCGATTCCATTCGACAATGCCGCGCGCCTCCTGCCACACGATGATCGGCTCGAAGGAGAGCTCAATCAGATTGGCCTGCAGGTTCCGGGTTGCTTCGGCCCGCTTGCGCGCCGTAACATCGACGGTGGCACCGGCAGCCCGCACCACATCCCCGGCAGCGTTGCGGAACACACGGCCGGAATCGAGGACCCAGACATAATGACCGTCCTTGTGTCTCACGCGGTATTCGAGGACGTAATGGTCGCCTTGCGAGACATAATCGGAAAAGCGCCCTGATTGAAAGCGTTTGGCGTCTTCGGGGTGGCGCAGTGCTGCCCAGCCGCCGACGGTCGCGGGAATTTCCTCGGGCAACCACCCGAGGATTTGCGTCAGTCCTCGGCTACGCCAGATCTTGCCGCTCACTGCGTCGATGTCGTAGATCAGTGCGCCAGCTGCGAACTCTGCGGCTTCAAGCCTCTCGGCAGCCGTGCGCAGGGCAGCTTCAGTCTCGATCTGCCGTGTGATGTTCTGGGTGACACCAAGGGCCCGCAGGGCATTTCCAGCGCCGTCACGGATGAAGCGGCCATGCGACCGCCAGGCGCCGCGATCGCCTCCGGGTTCGAGACCTCGGAAATGCAACACATATGTCTCCTGCCCGCTGTCCATCGCGGCGGAAAATTCTGCATTTATGCGAGCGCGATCTTGCGGGAAGACGAAGAAGGCAGCTGAATCGGTGTCGGCCTTGAGGTCTTCCGCCGCGCAACCGATGACCGCAGCGGCATTGCCAGCCCACTTGATTTTGCCGGTGGCGAAGTCAATTTCCCACACGAATATATCGGCGGCCTCAGTGGCGAGACGCAGACGCCGTTCGCTTTCGCGCAGATTTTCCTCTGCGATCAGCGCCCTGTCGATGCCGCTATCGGCCTGAAGATCATCGCCGCTTTTCACATCCACGGTCCTGAAGACAGCCAAGTCCAGTGCCCGCGGTTCGGCCTCAAACAGAGCCCGCCTAAGCCCAGCCCTCGTGATCGTTTCAGAACATGCATGCTAACTCTTTCTAACGCTCCCGTGCCGGAGTGGTTCCATGCGCCAGCGTTTTTCTTTTCGATCGCGAGGCGGATCGGGCACAAGAAGCGCGGTGGGGCATTTTCCTGCGTCGCGGGCCGGTATGCAGGCCGAAAATCGTCAGAGATGTGCATCGCTACAGATATCTCAAACAAAAAGACCACGGGGATGCAATCCCCGTGGCCAGGCAGCGGCAGAAAGTGGGGGCACTCTCAGGCCGCTTGGGCTTCCGCGTTGACAACCGTACGCGCCAGTTCGGAGAGCGCTTCATCGGTCGTAATTTCCTCTTCGAGCGTCGCGTCCAGGAGCTCTGGCGCGCCATCGAGGCCCATTTCCTCGGCCCAGCACTTCAGAGTGCCGTAGCGCGAGATTTCATAGTGCTCTACGGCTTGCGCAACACCGATCAATCCGGCGTCAAGGGCGGGCGAATCCTTAAAGTCTTCGATCACGCCTTCGCCTTCCTTGATGATGCCCATGATCGCGTCACAGGTCTTGGCAACCGGTTTGGCATCGATCAGGCCGAATACCTCTTCGAGCCGCTTGATGTGGCCTTCGGTTTGCGTCCTATGCGTCTCGAAAGCTTTCTTGAGTTCCGGTGAATTCGCTGCCTTGGCCATTTTCGGCAAGGTGGCATAAATCTTCTTCTCGGCGAAATAGATGTCTTTCAGCGTGTCGTGGAAAAGATCGTCGAGCTGCTTGGGGGATTTGGCCATGTTAGTCTCCTGTTGAAGTTGTTCGTGAGCCGTCCGCGGCAGCGGGCGTCGGCTGCGGTCAGGACGCGCGCCTGATCCGCGCGTTGCGGTCATCGCGGGTTTCTGTGCCATCATAGGGTTCGGCCAGCGGGTCGAAAGTGTTCCAGCCGGATTTCCGGTATTCTTCGCTCCTGAGCGCGGGATCGACCGGCTGATGGCGGTCCAAAATTTCATGCACACGCGACGTTTGATCGTCGGACGTTCTGACTGACAGGAGCGTGCCGCCGCGGCGGATGGTCTCAGAGTACACATGAGCATGATCTTCGGGCACACCCGCATCGACCAGCGCTCCGACGATGCCGCCGGTTGCTCCCCCGGCAAGAGCGCCAAGGGCGGTTGTTGCAAACCAGCCTGCCGCAACGACTGGGCCAACACCTGGAATGGCCATGAGGCCAAGGCCGGTCAGCAATCCCGCGGTTCCGCCGGCCACGGCGCCGATGGCGGCCCCGGTGCCTGCCGGCGATGCATCTTCGACATCGTCATGCCGGTCGCTCACGGCCTTGTTGGCCAGCAGGCTGATTTCGGAGGATGGGATGCCCGCCGCTTCGAGTTCCTTGACCGCATTCTGGGCCTGCAGGTAACGGTCATAGACTTTGGTGATCGTTTGCATTTGGAAATCCTTAATTGAGTTCACTGTTGAGATTATTTAGTTGGCGACAACGTTGCCCTTGAAGTCGACAGCGATGTTGCTGCTTTTGCCGTCCTTCATGGCGGTGCCGCGCCAGATGCCATCGGCATCCTTAGTGAGGGCTGATACCGAGGCATACCCGGCGCCGATGGCGCGATCCTTGGCCGGTTCTTCGGTGAAGCTGTTGGCCCCGGCGAGCGGCGCGCCTTCGTCGATCGATGCAGTGGTGAACACATCGGCCTGGCAGTTTTCGAGGAAGACGGACTGGTTGAAAGTACCGTCGGATGTCACCTCTTTACCCGCCGATCGCATCAGGGCCGCATAACGCTCGGCTTCGGCACCACTCAGTGTGCCGTTGGCATCGGCATCAGCCTGCGTCCATTGCGCAGCGCACTCGGCTTCGGTCATTGCCAACGCCGGACTGGCGAGCGCCACAAGGGCGGCGGCGGTAAGTAGAATTTTTTTCATGGGGACCTCTCGTATCAATTTTGAAGTTGGCCGCCTCGGCGGACCGATGAACTCTCAACGCGCGTTTGGCACCTTGGTTCCCACGGAAAATATCAATCGTCACTGCCGGTTCACTGCCAGGCGAATTCCGATGGAAGAGTGAAAATAGGCGGTTGCGGTGGTGAGAGTGTCCATTGCGAACCTCCTTGAGATGGAGCCGTTCGCGGCAAAGCAAAGGTGCGCGGCCCGATAACGCGGCGATGCAACGCTGGTTCCCGGGATAATAAACCAAACAGCCATGGAACTTAACCTGCACACACGGCGTTGAAACGTTTCACCAACATAGGAAAGACCCATGAGCATGATCGATCCCAAAGGCGTGCAACCGGAAGCGCTGTCCCGCTTCGCCGAATCGGCACGCGATAACGAGGCCACGGCCGATAAGCCCGGCCTCGTCGCCAACAAGCAGACGAAACCCATCCCAACCGATCCGAAATTGAAACAGGGCGCCGCCACCAAGGTGTTGCGCGAGGGCGTGCTGCATCGCGACGAAGGTGCGGACGAAGCCATCGCCAAACTTCCCGATCGCATCGCCAAAAAATAACGGAATGCTCATCGAGAAGCGCGACCTTCGGACTGGCGTGCCGCTGTGGCTTGCGTCCGGGGCACCACGGCTTGCAACTCTTGGGAAAGGAGCAAGCCAGCACCACGATGTGGTGATCGTTGGCACGGGCATATCCGGAGCACTCGTTGCCGACTCACTCTTGAACGCTGGCTATTCAGTGCTTGCCGTCGATCGGCGCAAACCCATGTCCGGATCGACTCCGGCCAGCACGGCGCTTCTGCAATCCGAACTCGATACGCCGCTTCTCGAACTCACCAAGAAACTCGGTATGACAAATGCGGCGCGCGTCTGGTGGCGTTCGGCGCAAGCCGTGCAAGCCCTGTGCGACCGCATCGCGGACCTCCGCATCGAGTGCGATCTCCGTCCGCGCACGACGCTCTATCTTCCCGGCAATGTTCTCGATGCGAGTGCGCTCAAGGTTGAAACACTTGCCCGCCAGAAGCTCGGCCTGAGGTCCGTCTATATCGGCCGTGAAGAACTGCATTTTATGAGCGGCATTAATAAGTCAGGTGCCATCTTGTCTGATGGCAATGCCGAGGCCGATCCGGTGAAGCTCGTTGCCGGCCTTTGGAAAAATTTCTTGAAGTCCGGCGGGCGCATGGCAAGCGAAGTCGAGATCATGGAAGTCGATCGGTCACACGGCGTCGTAAATCTTGCAACCAAGGACGGAGCAGCGCTCACGGCCAAGCATGTGGTGTTCTGCACTGGTTACGAGTTGATGAAGTTCGCGAGGCCCAAGGGTTACAAAGTCATCTCCACCTGGGCGTTGGCCACCAAGCAGCAACCCAAGAACCTGTGGCCGTCGAAAAGCCTGATCTGGGAAGCCGCCGATCCTTATCTTTACATGCGGACCACGGCGGACGGCCGCATCATTGCCGGCGGCGAGGACGAGCCGTTTTCCGACGACACCAAGCGCGATGCGCTCATCCCCGAGAAGATCGCCGCTATCGCGCACAAAGCGCAGAAGCTGATGCCGCACGCCGACTTCACGGCGGAATATGCGTGGGCCGGAAGTTTCGGCGACAGCCCGACTGGCTTTCCCGCCATTGGCCCCTTGAAACGTCTGCCTGGCTGTTATGCCGTGCTTGGATTTGGCGGAAATGGCATCACCTTCAGCATGCTGGCGGCCCAACTCGTCTCGCGGCATATTCAGGGCATCAAGGATCCCGATGCCGGTATTTTTGCGCTCTAGGCCGCCGTGGGCAACTGCGAAGCGAACGATGCGCGGGTGATCGAGACCGTCGTGCCCTTGCCGCTGCTTACGGTTTCCACTTGCGCATCGAGCTGCTGGGCCAGCGCCTTCACCAGCATCGTGCCGAGACCCTTGGACTTTGCGCCCGCCACCTTCTGGGGCATGCCAATGCCGTTATCGGAGATCGACAGCTTCCAGTCTTTGTCTTTCATTTCATAGCCGACCACGATGCGGCCGCCCGCGGAGCCGTCCGGAAAGGCGTGCTTCAGCGCGTTGATCACCAACTCGGTAACGACGAGTCCGAGGCTGACAGCTTCTTCCGATGGCACCGCGCCGGTGCCCGCCACCACCTCAAGCGTGACATCGCGCCGCTCGTGGATCATCGATGCCGCGAGCGAGTCGCAGAGCGACTTGAGATACTGCCCGACATCGACATGCTCGCCCTTGCCGGTGGCCCTGAGCTGCTGCTGCAACGTGGCAACCGACATGACGCGGCGATGGGCATCTTCGAGATGGCCACGCGTTTCTTCGGATTGCACAAGGCGTGCCTTCATCAGCAAAATGCTGGCGATAATCTGCAGGCTGTTGGCCACGCGGTGGCTCATCTCCTCGAACAGCATGTCTTTCTGCTCGCTCAACTCCTGCAGCTTGCGCTCCACCGCACGCCGTTCCGTGATGTCGCTGATCGATAGCAGTAACGTGGTATTGGCGCCGCCTTCGTAGTACACCTTGCGGGCGCTGAGCAACATGGTGCGCCGGCCAAGGCGTGGGAAATCCTGTTCGACTTCGAAATCCTCCATCACACCTTTTTCGGGGATGATGCGCTCAAGCAGATCACGCACGGCGGAGTTGTTCCAATCGCCGTCGCCAAGTTCGTAAATCCGGCGCCCGCGCGTCGCCTCCGGTGTGGTCTTGAATGTCGAATAAAACGACCGGCTCGCGGCGGTGACGCGCAAGTTGCTGTCAAGCACGAGGAGCGCGTCGCGAACCGTATCAACCATCGCCTGTGCCAAGGCGTGGCCATCCGAAATGCTGTTCATCTGGCCCTCATGGGGCGGCAAAGACCCCCAAGTGTCAAAGGTTTACGCGCACTGCAGCGCAATAGCGAAATAATTCGCCCGCGCCCTTGCAATCGGCAAAAAACCATCCACATACCATCCATAGGGATGGTGAAGAATTGTGACAGCAGACGTACATCAATTGCACGGCCGCTTCGGCGACAGCGAAAAAATCACCATAAATCTGGGGTTTGTCGATCTCGGCCATATCGATCTCCTGGTCCAGGACGGGTTTTATGCCAACCGTACGGACTTCATCCGCACCGCGATCCGGAACCACCTTGCATCCCACGCGGGCGATGCCCGGAAATCCATCGCCCGCCAGACCCTCGAACTGGGATTGAGGCACTTCACCACGGCCGACCTGGAAGCCGCCCGGGCGGCGGGCAAGAAACTGCACATCAAGGTATTGGGATTGGTTTCACTCTCCCCGGATATCTCGCCGGAACTGGCGCTGGCCACCATCGAGTCGATCACTGTCCTTGGCGCGCTGCATGCCAGCAAGGAACTCAAAGCCGCACTGGGCGTTCGTATCCGCTAGCCCGAAACCGCATTTCGAAGATTCAGAAAGACGAGATAATGACCATAACATTGAACGAAGTCATGACGTCGGCGATGGGCTTGATCCGTGAGCACAAATTGACTGAGGCTACGGCGGTCATTCAGAATGGCCTGCACGCGGAGCCGCCCGGACGGCCCAGAAGGCCGCTGCGCGAGGTCGTCGATATACTAAGGCTGAGGAAGCCGCCCGCCTACGATTTTGATGCCGTTGCGCAGGCCGGCAGAGTGGATTCACGCGAGATGCCGGAGGGGGCGCGGATTTTGACCAGCTCCTACTCCTGCGCGGCAGGCGAGCGCAGTTACAAGCTTTATATTCCCAGCAACAACAGCGGCAAGAAACGGGCACTGCTCGTGATGCTGCATGGCTGCACGCAAAACCCCGATGACTTCGCCGCCGGCACCCGCATGAATGCAGTGGCCGAAGCAAATGGCATTCTGATCGCGTACCCCGGCCAATCGAAATCCGCCAATCCATCGGCGTGCTGGAATTGGTTCGATCCCAAGGACCAGCGCCGCGGTGCCGGCGAGCCATCGATCATCGCCGGCCTCACGCACCAAATCTTGGCCGCGCACGATGTCGATCCAGCTCGCGTGTTCATCGCCGGGCTCTCGGCGGGAGGCGCCATGGCCGTCATCATGGGCGCAACCTACCCGGAACTCTATGCAGCCATCGGCGTTCATTCCGGCCTGCCCTATCGTTCCGCCAGCGATGTCGTCTCCGCCTTCGCCGCCATGCGCGGCGACAGCCGCATAATCTTGCCAGCCGCCCCGGTGCGCACCATCGTGTTTCACGGAGATGCCGACCGCACCGTGCACGCGTCGAACGGAATGCACATTGCCGGTGAAGAACACCGGGAAAACGCTGCGGCGGCCGAAGGCGCACAAAGCGCAGCACCTGGCGGCAGGTCATACACCCGCACAATTACGCGCGATAGGGATGGTATTCCCACTGTCGAACATTGGCTCATTCATGGCGGCGGCCACGCCTGGTCCGGCGGTAGCCCGGCTGGGAGCTATACCGACCCTGCAGGACCGGATGCTTCCAGCGAGATGGTGCGCTTCTTTCTCGGGCAGTGATAATTACAAAGCCACTTTGCCGTGCTGCTCCTGCGTGGTCACCGGCCTTTCGCCCTTGATGTAGGCCTTGGCGGCTTCGAAGGCGTAGCTGATGCCTTCGAGGCCCGAGCTGTCCCAATACTCGGCCTCATCGGGAACGACTTGCAGAAGCCGCAAGGCAGGATCACTCTTGCCTTTCGGGAACCACACGCGCCAGGCCTCGGTCCACAGCTTGTCGATGAGCGCCTGGTCCGTGACCACCTCCGCTGTGCCGCTCAGCGAGACGAACGTCAGTCTTCCTTGAAAGATGAGCGTTACATCCGAATCTTTCTCAATCTCGTTGACTTTGGCTGATCCGGCGGCGGTGACGAAGTAGAGATCGCCCGCATCGTTGATTTCGGCCACGCCCATCGGACGCGCGTGCACACGTCCGTTCGCGCCGCGGGTGACAAGCATCGCCGTGTCGAAGCCTTTGAGAAGATCTTTCAGTTGCCGTTGTTGAGATGTCGTCATGCTCGCGCTCCCTGATCTTCGAATAGAGCCGTGCAACGCGCCGCAATGGACAATGTTCCAAAAAAATAGCGTCAGCTCGAAAGGTAAAGCGCTAACCCCACGAAACATACCACTACCCCGAGGACGCCATAGAACAACACATAGCGGACACCGTGGCCGGTAACGCCTTGCCGGGCTTTGTCAGTAGACAGAATCTTGGTTGCTGCGGCGCCGTGATCGGCGGGGTCGCTCATGGCGATGACCTTTCGTTGTGCTTTGCATGCTTGCAACGAATTCAACGTCTCGCGGTTGCGAAAGTTCCGGATAGGCCGGCGGGTGTAATTGCCTCCAGAGGCGCATCGAGAGACCACGAGATGCCCGTGGGCTCGAAGTCGAGCTTCACCTCGCCATTGACCACTCGCGCAAGCGAACTTTCGATGACCACATGGCCGAAGCCTTTCCGGGTGGGTGGCTTCACCGGCGGGCCACCGCGTTCGGTCCATGACATGTGGAAGCGCGAGCCTGGCCCAATGCCGGCGATCGACCAGTCAATCGCCACTGTGCCTTTCTCTGCCGACAACGCCCCATACTTGCTGGCATTGGTGGCCAGTTCATGCAGCGCCAGTCCGAGACCTTGCAGCACATCCGCCTTCAGGCTGACAGACGGTCCACTCGCCGTAACCCTTCTGTTATCGATACCGCCAAAGGGAGCGAGTTGGGCTTGCACCAGTTCATCAAGCGGCACGCCTTTCCAATCGCGCTTGACAAGCAGGTCGTGCGAGGCACCGAGGCCCTGGATGCGCTGCGAAAAGGCGGCGATGAAATCTTCAACGTTGGTGTTGCGCCGTGCTGTCTGCGTGGCGATAGCCTGAATGATGGCCAGCAGGTTCTTGGCACGGTGGGTAAGTTCGCCCAGGACGATTTGGAGATGCTCGTCGGCACGTTTCCTCTCGGTGACATCGACATTGGTTTCGAGAAGCCTGGCGGGAACGCCGTCCGCGCCGGCGATCACTTCGCCGCGGGTTTCGATCCAGGCGGTGCTGCCATCGGCGCGGAGAACGCGGTATTCGCCAGAGAACGGACCGGGAGTCGAGGCCGCGAGCTTGTGGCTGGTTGCGATTCTGCCGCGGTCATCGGGATGGATGAGGGCGAGCAACCGCCCAAAAGCGTCATCGACCGCCTCACCCGCCACCGCATCGACGCCGAGCACCGCCGGGCCATTGGTCAGGCCCGACACCACGCCCTTCTTCAAGTCAATGTCGATGATCGCCATGTTGGCGACACCCAATGCCAGGCGCAGGCGCTTCTCGTTGTCGGCGATC
>JANLTS010000463.1:0-7543 GCA_031363045.1 Hyphomicrobiales bacterium | reverse complement strand
GGGTTCTTGACCCGCCAGCCCTTGGCCGTTTCGCCGGGAAGTCCGCCCGCCGCCGTCACCATCGTATCGTTCGGCCCAGCCCAGGCATTCACCTTGCCGACCACATGCGCATAAGTCGGCACCGCCGCATTGGTTGGCTTTTGATGGGCGTCGAGCAGCGCGTTCCAGCTCTTGAATTCGCTGCGCGCCTTGGCCGTCCATGCGGCATCGGCCTTCCATTTGCCCAAGCCCGCATCGATCTCGTGCACCGTCTCGCGCGCGTCGCCAACCACCGACACGGCGCGATGCTTCACTGCATCATAGCGCGCCGCGTTGATCGACACGAATTTGGCCGCGTGCGAGAACACCGTCCACGAGCCGGTGGTGAAATCCTGCAACCTGGTTCCGATGGCAATCACCACATCGGCTTCCGCCGCCATGGCATTGGCCGACGCCGACCCGATGACACCGATGGGACCGACATGCGCCGGATGTTCATGCGTGACGGCGCCCTTGCCGGCAATCGTCTCGGCCATTGGAATACCCCGCGCCAGCGCAAAATCTGCCACTTCCTTCTCGGCTCCCGAATAGCGCACACCGCCGCCCGAAATGATCAGCGGTCGTTTGGCCGAAGCGATGAGTTTCACCGCTTCCTCTACCCGCAACCGGTCGGGTCGCAGCCTCTGGATCGCATGCACCGTAGGTGTGAAGAAGGCTTGCGGATAATCATAGGCCAGTTCCTGCGTGTCCTGGCACAGGCCGATGAAGGCCGGGCCGCAATCACCGGGATCAAGCATCGTGGCAATCGCTTGCGGCAGCGATGAGATGATCTGTTCGGGGTGCGTGATGCGGTCCCAATATCGCGTCACCGCCTTGAACGCGTCGTTTACTGATATGGTCGGATTGCCGAAATGCTCGACCTGCTGCAACACCGGATCGGGCCGCCGGTTGGCGAAGATATCGCCGGCCAGAAACAGCACCGGCAAGCGGTTGGCATGGGCACAGCCCGCCGCCGTCACCATGTTGAGCGCCCCCGGTCCGATCGACGATAGCGCGATCATGATCTGCCGTCGCCGCTTGGCCTTGGCATAACCAACGGCGGCGAGCGCCATCGATTGTTCATTCTGGCCGCGCCAGGTCGGCAGCTTGTCTTGCACCGCTTCGAGGGCTTCCGACAGGCAGGTCACGTTGCCATGGCCGAAAATACCAAAAAGCCCGGCGAACAGCGGTTCCTGTTTGCCGTCGATCACCGTGAACTGGTTGCACAGATAACGCACAAGCGCCTGCGCCATGGTCAAGCGGATGGTGGACATGATCGAATCTCCTGTGATGTCAGAATGTCATTGTTCAAGTTACATGGGCGAGAAGGCAACATCGGCATGATCCTAACGGCGCCGTACCGGGTTGACGGGGCGTGGCAATCGCGCCGATTGATCCTTGGCGATCTCGGTAACGCTCGGAATGCGGGGCGCCTCTTCCTTGTTGGGCTGGAGCAGCGCCGCCGCCGCTGTGGCGATACTCTGGACAAGGCACATCGGGGCGGCAAGCGAGCGTGAGAATGTATACTCGTCCTCAGGGACAGTGAACAGCACGCGCGCATCTTTGGCGAGGGGCGAAAGCTGGCTGTCGGTAATCGTCAGAATCGGCGTGCCGTTGGCCACCGCAACCTCGGCAATCGACACAACTTCCTTGGCATAATGACGGAAGGCGATCGCCACCAGGACATCGCGTTCGCCCATGGCCTGGGCCATTTCGAAGGCCAAGCCGCCCGCCGGGTCGAGCAACACCACACGCCGGTGCAGCATGGTGAGAAGATAGCGCAACAGCAAGGCCACCGGCTCGGACCGGAGTTGGCCTGCGATGTAAATCGTCGCTGCACTGGTGAGCAGCTTGGCGGCAGCCGAGAGTGTGTCCTCGTTGACGGACTCGAGAAGCTGATGAAGTGCCGCAATGTCGCGCACCACGAGATCCTGAAGAAAGCCCATGTTGCCGTGATTGACATTGCGCGACAGTTCGGCCTCGAGCGCGCTGATCCGCTCGCGGAAGCCCGGCGCCGCCGTGGCAAGCCGCGTCTGGAACACCCCTTGCAGCTGTTTGAAACCGGTATACCCCAAGCTTTGGCCAAAGCGCACCAGGCTCGAAGGGTGCACACCGCATTTCCCGGCAATGGCATTGATCGACTCGAGGGCGATGACATTGGGATTTTGCGTGAAGTACCGGGCGATCTGCTGGTAGCCAGGCGAAAGCGCCGCATAGTTTCGGGTGATCAGATTGACGATCCCCTCATAATTTTGAGGAACTGGTGATGCAGCAGATTCAAACGGCTTGGCCATGCATTGTTCCAGTGGTCGAATCTTTCAACCCGGTATTCCCGACTTGTGGAGAGAAGGTATCAGACTCTTCTGGCAGTCCCCATATCCTTTAGCTTGACATGAAATTTTCGTTGCCGCAATCATCATGTGGCAATTGAAGTTGCAAGACATGCTGGAGACTGGGATCCAATGTATCAAGATCTTGGCCTGTTGATCGATGGCCAGTGGCGCCAGGCGAGCGGCGCCGGTACCTTCGAGGTGGTGGACCCCGCAACCGGTGAGACGATTGGCAGTGCGCCCGTGGCCACCGCGGCGGATGTGCAGGAGGCCACTGCCTCGGCGGCTCGGGGATTGAAACTCTGGCGGGCCACTCCAGCCTGGACCCGCGCCGACGCGCTCCATGCGGTCGCCAACTCTATGACCGCCCGCAGCGACGAGGCCGCCCGCCGCATCACGCTCGAGACCGGCAAGCCGCTGGCCCAATCGCGGCGGGAATGGGCACTGTCGATCGATCAGTTCCGCTGGTTTGCAGAAGAAGCCCGCCGCATCTATGGCCGCATCGTTGAAAGCCGGGCTCACGGCGGTCGCATCGAAGTCAGCCATGAGCCGGTGGGAATTGCCGCGGCCTTCACTGCCTGGAATTTTCCAGCCTTCCTCATCGCCCGCAAGGTGGCCCCAGCACTTGCCGCAGGTTGCGCCATTATCGTCAGGCCTTCGCGTGAAGTGCCGGGCATTGCCATGTTGTTGCTCGACTGCGTCAGGCAGGCGGGCCTCCCTCCCGGCACCGTCAACCTTGTCACCGGCCCGGCTTCGACAACTTATGACCCCATCATGGCATCCCAGGCCGTGCGCAAGATTTCACTCACCGGCTCGACCGCCATCGGCCAGCAGATGATCCGCGACTCGGCTGCAACGTTAAAGCGGGTGTCGATGGAACTCGGCGGCAATGCGCCAGTCCTGGTGTTCGAAGATGCCGATGTCGAGTCAGTGCTCGATCTGTCGGTGCCGGTGAAGTTCGCCAATGCCGGGCAGGTTTGCGTCACCGCCGACCGCTTCTATGTGCACGAATCGTTGCGCAAGAAATTTGTGACCGGCTTCACAGCGCGCGCCGAGGCATTGAAACTGGGCCATGGCCTGGATGACGCAACCCAGATGGGGCCACTCATCAACCAGCGCCGTGTCGATGCCATGGAAGCCATCATTGCCGACGCCAAAGCGCGTGGCGGTAGAATTGAAACCGGTGGCGGCAGACCTTCTAGACAGAACAAGGGCTTTTTCTTCGAGCCGACTGTGATCTCCGGCTTGCCCGACGATGCCAGCGCCATAGCCGATGAAAATTTTGGCCCCATCGCCGCAATTACCGGATTCTCGGCAGACGAGGAGGCCTACGACAGAGCCAATAATAGTGAACATGGCTTGTCAGCTTACGTCTTCACCCGCGACCCCAAACGCATGCGCGAGGCGGCCGCCCGGCTCGAATCCGGAATGGTCGGCATAAACTCCTATGCCTTGGCGGCAGCCGAGGCTCCTTTTGGTGGTATCAAGGCCAGCGGCATGGGCCGCGAGGGTGGGTCTGAAGGTATCCTTGATTACATGAATGTGAAACTCACCCAGGCCGTTGTCTGACGAGGCAAAAATGACACCCAACAACATTCGCCGCCTCTGGGCGGAAGGCAAACCCGCCCTCAACGCATGGGCCTCGATCGGCAATGCTTTTACCGCCGAGATTCTCTCGCAACAGGGCTATGACGCCGTCAGCATCGACCAGCAACATGGTTTCCTGGGCTACGAAGCGATGACTGCCATGTTGCAGGCCATCAAGGCCAGCAACGTCACGCCGATGGTGCGCGTGCCCTGGCTTTCAGCTGGCGATATTATGAAAGCGCTCGATGCCGGCGCTCTGGGCATCATTTGCCCGATGATCAACTCACGCGCCGAAGCCGAGGAATTCGTGTCCTACATGCGCTATCCGCCCCACGGCCAGCGCAGTTTCGGTCCGACGCGGGCGGTCTTCGCCCATGGTGCCGAATATGGTCAGAAAGCCGACGCGGATGTGCTCTGCTTCGCCATGATCGAAACCGCCGACGGCATGAAAAACCTCGATGAGATCGTCTCGACGCCAGGACTGGACGGCGTCTATATCGGCCCAGCCGACCTGACATTGGGCCTCACCGGCCGCAAGTATCCAACTGGCTTTGATCGTGAGGAACCTGAGATGGTTGAGGCCATCAAGACCATCCTGGCCAAGGCGCATCAGGCTGGCATCAAGGCTTGCCTGCACTGCGGCTCGTCGGCCTATGCCGCGAAAGCTGTTGCCTGGGGCTTCGATCTGGTGACGCTGCTCAACGACGTGCGCCTTCTGGCGGCGGCGGCAAAGTCCAACTTAGCGGAGACCCGCAGGCTCATGGGCGAAGCACTGCCGGATTCGCCGCAGCCAAAGAACAGCAGCTATTGAGATGCCCCATATCCTCATCGCCGGCCGTCTTCATGCTGATGGGATTTCGCACCTCAAAGCGACGGACAGCGCCACCTTCACGCTCGTTGAAGAGGTGTCGGCAGAGTCCTACCGTCCGCATTTAAAAGACGCCGACGCACTGATCCTGCGCACCCAAGCCTTGACCGCCCAGATGATTGCCGAAGCACCGCACTTGCGCATCGTGTCGCGCCATGGCGTGGGCTACGATGCGGTCGATGTCAAGGCACTGTCGGCGCGCAACATCAAGCTGACCATTGTCGGCGATGTGAATTCGAGGGCCGTGGCCGAGCATACGCTTATGCTGATGCTCAGCGTCGCCCGCCACACCGCGGCTCACGATCGCGCCAGCCGCAATGGACAATGGAACATCCGCAACCGTTTCGAAACCGTGGAACTCGATGGCAAGGCCCTCTTGCTGGCTGGCTTTGGCCGCATCGGCCGCCGCGTTGCCGAACTTGCCCAGGCTTTCGGCATGGCGGTGACGGCCTATGACCCTTTCGTTCCCGCCGAGGCAATGGCGAAGTCCGGCGTACGCCATGCACCAGACTTGCAACGCGCGCTCACCGAGGCCGACTATGTCTCGCTCCACATGCCACTGTCGCCGAAGGGGCCATTGATTGGCGAAGCCGAGTTTGGCTGCCTGAAGCCTGGCGCCATTCTGATCAACGCCGCCCGCGGCGGCCTCATTGACGAACTGGCACTTGACCGCGCGTTGCAAGGAGGAACGCTCCGCGGTGCCGGTCTCGATGTGCTTTCATCCGAACCGCCGCCAGCCGATCACCCCCTTCTGGCCAATGATCGGGTGACCATCAGTCCCCACTCCGCCGGCCTGACCGATGAATGCGCGGCACGCATGGCCGTCGCCTCGGTGCAGAACATCCTTGATTTCTTCGCCGGAACACTCGATTCAAGGTTGATTGTAAATCCCTGATAGCGATTGCCGAGGACATACCATGAACCGCAGCTCCATTATTGGCAAAACGGGCATGACGGTGCCAAACATTTGCTATGGTGCCACGGCCCTGGCCAGCATGCCGGATACCTACGGCTATAGCGTGACCGAGGAACGCGGACTTGACACCATCCGCGCCGTCCTCGCGCAGCCCGACGGCTTTATCGATACCTCACGCAATTATGGCCTGGGCAAGAGCGAAGACCTGATCGGCCGCGTGGTGCGCGAGCTTGGTAGCTGGCCTGCGGGGCGCATCCTTTCGACCAAGCTGGACCGCGACATGGACACCCGGCGGTTCGATGCCGCAAGGGCCAGGCAATCACTCGAAGAGAGCCTCTTGGCATTGGGCGTCGATCACGTCCAAATTCTTCATCTACACGATCCCGAATATGCGCTCGATCTCCACGACGTTACCAAGTCAGACGGCGCGCTGCGCGAACTCATGCGCATGAAGGACGAGGGCTTGGCAGATGCCGTAGGCCTTGCCGCAGGCCGCATCGATATTATGATGCCAATTCTGCGCGACTGGGATTTCGATGTCATCATCACCCATAGCCGTTACACATTGGTCAATCGCAACGCCGAGCCGATGATCGAACTGGCACAGTCGCGGGGCATGTCGATTCTGAATGCAGCGCCCTATGCAAGCGGCGCGCTTGCCAAGGGCGCATCGAACCACCGCCGCTATGTCTATCAGGAAGCAACTGAAGACATGCTTGAACCCATCAGGCAGGTGGAAGCCATTTGCGCCCGTCGGGGAATACCGCTAGGCGCCGCCGCCCTGCAATTTTCACTGCGAGATCCCCGCATAGCGTCGACGATCTGCGGTGTCAGCCGCCCTGAACGGATCGAGGAAACCCGTGCCTGGGCGAATTGGCCCATCCACGACGACGTCTGGAGCGAACTTCTGGCTTTGCCATTTAGCACCGAAGACCCCGAAGCCGCGCGCGAATACAAGCCCGGATAAAAGATTCTTTCCATGCCTTGCGCCTGAGCGCCCATCGCGCTCCGAACCGAAACGCAGCCGTTGCCAAAGATGATCTCAATCGATCTGAACCAAAGGCAGGCCCTGACATTTTTCGCCGGTGTGGCAAATTACAGCAAACATGCTGTTGGCAATGGAGTGGAGGATGCAAAGCTGCTAGAGGAGCCTGATGAAACAGACCGACACATTCTCAGACCGCAGGAAAGAAGCCGAAGCTGCCAAGGCCCGTCTTCTCGAAAAATTCAAAACACGCCCGGCGCCGGACAGCCCGGAAGCCTTGCAACGGGCAGCGGCTCTTCAGGCAAAACACGCCGCCCAGGTTGAACGCAATGCGGCGGAGGCCTTGAAGAAGGCCATCAAGCTTGAAAAATTGCGGGCCGAAGCCGAGGATGCTGAAGCGATCCGGAAGTCCGGAGAGCTTGCCGCAGCCCGGGAGCAAAAGGCAGCGGACGAGAAGCTCAAACAGCAATCCGCAGCGAAGGCGGTCCTCGATGAGGCAGCGCGCAAGGCATTGCGCGATGCGCGCTACGCCAAGCGGAAGGCCAAGGGCTAGATCGAGAGAGAACCGGAACCGTTCCGGTTTGCGATCGCTACGGATGCACTGAACCGCCACATCGGCAATGCTGCCGTTGACGGCTGGGGTCCGTGCCTGCGCATGATCGCTCGGACCCGTGGCGTTTCAGTTGACGTTGCAGGCAGGTATGTTGAACAGCGGTGGTGGTGGACTCAGTCTTCTGCGAACCCGTCTCTGCTTTCTTGCAGGCAAAGAACAGGGAATTTCGCGCGAATCCGGGCTCTGAACAGGGGTTTCCGGAGTGGTGCCTGATGATCGCGCAGTG
>JANLTS010000410.1:0-2404 GCA_031363045.1 Hyphomicrobiales bacterium | reverse complement strand
CAAGATAGCGGCGATTGACGACAATCAACCGCTGGTCCTTGTCGAACATGCAAAGGCCTTGAACCATGTTCGACAATGCGGTGTCGAACTGAAGATTTTTGGCATGAAGCTGCTGGGAGATGCGCAGCATCTCCATTTCGCGATGCTTCATTTCGGTGATATCCGAACGTGTTCCGACGACGCCGCCATCCTGCGTGCGTTTCTCTGTGATGAGCAGCCAACGGCCATCTGCCAGCTGAACCTCCAACGGCTCGCCGGGATTGCGGTGGCGGTGCAGGCGCCATGCAATATAGTCCTCAGGTTCCATGCCATTGAGGACGAGTGCGCCACGCGTAACCGAGTTGCGCAGAATTTCTTCCTTTGGCGCTCCCGGCATGATGATGTCGGATACCAATGGGCTGTAGTCGACGTACTTGCGATTGTAGAGGATCAGCCGGTCGTCGGCGTCATAGAGCGCGAAACCATCAGCCATCACATCGAGCGCATGCATAAGACGCGAACGCGACTTCTCGGCGATCATCTCGAACTGGGCATTCAGGTCAAGTTCGGTTGTCTGGCCCTCAACTTGACGCACTGTCTCTACAACCGATCCATTGGTCAACCGGCGGCGCCGAACCTCAACCAACTGGGCACTGGGAGAGGCGTACCGGAATGTATACGAAGCGCCTGGAGTCAAGTTTTTGACGATGCGATCGATCCGCGAGTGGATGTCCCCTTCCGGTACATTTTGGCGGCGGAACGTGGTTTCCATTAACTCTACCAGTGACCGCCCCGTGGCTGCCTCTGTTGTCAGATAGCCGCACAATGTCCGGTACAAAGAATTGCAAGCGAGAAGCACGAGGTCGGCGTCAAATAACGCCAGGCCCACGTCGGCTCCCGCAAAAATATTGTCGAGTTCGCTCCCGAAGCCGGCGGCGTGCATTGCATCCCGCTCAGTTGCAGTGGAACTGTTCAAGTATGAGATCGTATGCGCCTGTTCCAAACGTCATCCCCGTCGATTAGCTGGCACAATGCAACTCAACCGGTGAAAGAACCGTGAAATTCCTTTGATCTTCAGTTTTCTGCCTTGTTAACGATTAATGGATAAACACTGCGCGGAATCCGACATTCGGGCGTTGGGGAATTTGCCTTCCCGCCTGGCAGTCACCCGGTGGCATTTGGTGAGGCGTGATGAGGCGTATCGATGACAGGTTGTTAGCGGGTTGGCTGCTCGCAGCAACCATTGTGGCAGGTTACACGGAGCCAATGCTGTCGAAGATGCTTGCGCCTCTTGCCTTGCCTGCCCTTTTTATCATGATTGTTGCCTCGCTCATTCCGATGGCGCGGCTCAGGCTTGAGGAAGTGTTCAGCCTCGAGGGCGACATACTCCGCATTGTCGTTTGGCAGCTGTTTGTGCTGCCAACCATTATTCTAGCATCCACGCATCTCCTCAAGCTTGATCCCAGCATCGTTACATTGATGGCAGTTACTGCTTGCGCCGGCTCGCTTTTTGCTTCGCCGGCACTTGCTGATCTCTTGGGTCTCAACCAGCGCAAAGCGCTGCAATGCATGGTTCTCTCGACTTTCATCATGCCGTTTTCCTACTTCATCTTCCTCACGCTAATCCTCCATTCTGAAGTTGAAATCGTGGTGGCGGATTTTGTGGGCAGGACTGGCGTCTTCCTGATGCTTCCGGCGGCGCTGTTCCTTCTTTACAGCGCCTATGCCGAGGACATGCCCGATAACGTCGTACGCAAGGTAGAGTACTCGGCGCGCTGGGTGACCATTGGAGCGTTAACGATTTTTGGACTAGGAATCGTCGGACCCGCCGCTCAAATGCTAACATCTGAACCGGTCCGGTTCTTGACATACTTGGCGATCGTGACGTCACTTGGTGCCGGGATGGCTTTTCTTACAACCATTGTCATGTACCGGCAAGGCGTCAACAATGCACTCACGGCCAGCATCGTGTCGGGCTTCCGTAATGTTGGATTGGGGTTCGTCCTCATCCAGGGGTCAGCGACACCGGACACCGCGGCCTATGTCGGGATTTCGCAGATTCCAATCTTCCTCGCGCCACTCGTCATGCGCCTGTTTATCGTCAATGATGAAGAAATTTCATCCCGGCACGAAGGTCAACCGCAGCGGCAGCATACGGCTATCCCAGTCTGACGCAGCCTCCTAAACTCCTCAAACGATTCATTAATGATAGACTTCGGAAGATGGTGCCGGGTATCCGAAGAGGATGTTTGATTTACCGGCTGTGTAACTTTGCCCAATAAGTTCGCGCTCCAAGGACGGAGGGCAAACGTGGTCAACACGGGCGTGCAGATCGATTGGAGTGCTGGTGGAACCGCCGAGGCAGTCGCCGCGGCGAGACTTGCGATGATGGTTGGTGGAAGGCCGGTACTTCGGTCGCTGCCCG
>JANLTS010000393.1:0-11025 GCA_031363045.1 Hyphomicrobiales bacterium | reverse complement strand
GGCACGGCACTGGGCTCCGGCTGCACCAGCGGCCACGGCATCTGCGGCATCTCGCGGCTATCCACGCGCAGCATCGCATCAACGCTGGTCTTCATGGCCGTTGCCATCGCCACGGTTTTCATCGTCCGCCATTTGGCCGGAGCCTGAACCATGAACCGTATCGCCGCCTTGATCGCAGGCCTGCTCTTCGGTGCTGGCGTCACACTGTCAGGCATGGTCAATCCGCTGGAGGTCCTGAACTTCATGGATATCGCCGGCACCTGGGACCCGACGCTGATCTTCGTCATGGGAGCCGGTCTTATCGTCACCTTCATCGGCTACCGGTTGGTCTTCAACAAACCGCACCCGCTCTATGAGCCGGTCTTCTCTCTGCCATCCACAACCCGGGTCGATCTAAACCTCATCGGTGGTGCAATTCTGTTCGGCGCAGGCTGGGGCTTGACCGGCTTTTGCCCCGGTCCCGCCGTCGCCTCGCTGGTATTGGGCTACTGGCAGTCATTCCTGTTCGTCGCCGCTATGGCGGCTGGCATCATGGCTGTGAAACTCGTCACCCACCGCCCCGCCGCCACGCGTGAAGTCGAAGGCTAGGCCTTCTTCATCGGACAGGTGCTGACGCCCAACAACGAGTAGAGCGGGCAAGAGCCGATCAATGCCGTGACCAGCGGGATCACCCCGATCCAGCCGATCCAGTTATATCCCGTCGGCGCCGCCAGCAGCGCGAACCACAGTAAGCCGAGCCCCAGCAGCACGCGGATTGCGCGATCGATTAAGCCAATATTGGTGGTCATGAGAAGTCTCCTTGTTACGAGTGACCTTTCATAGGCAAGCATGAAGGCGGCGTCTGTGACTTGATCACAATCAACCGTGCAGTTTTTGTAATGCCTGAAGATCGGTGACCATGATCTGCCGCCGCTCCAGACGCACCAAACCCTCCGTTTCGAAGTGCTTGAGCAACCGGCTCACCACTTCGCGCGCCGTACCGAGTTCGACAGCGATTTCCTGATGCGTGGCGGCAATCGGCCCCGCCGCACCATGCTCGCTCAGGAAGCGTGCCAACCGCCTGTCGACATGGCGCTGCGAAACCTCCTGCACCATGGCAATCAGATCGCGCAAGCGGCCGCCATAAGATGAAAAGACGAAGTGCCGGAAGCCCACCGATTCAGCCAGAAGCCTTTCGAAAATCGCCTTGGGCACGACCATCGCGTCGGTGGCGGTTTCCGCGATGCCTTCGGCATCGTAATCCGTAGATGAAAGCAAGCAGGCCGTCGTCAGCACACAAGTTTCCGCAGGCCCGACGCGATAGAGCAGCAACTCGCGTCCCGACTCGGTGATGGTCGAGACTTTCACAGATCCGGCCTTCACCACAAGAAATCCGACGCAATGCTGTCCGGCCGTGAACACCTTCTGCCCCGCCTTCAGATGCGCAATACGTGCCCCCTCGGCCAGTAGCTCACGGGCTTCTCGCTCAAGACCCGGTATGAGACGATCTGCAACCATCACATGCGGCCATATTTCCGCATCACATCGATCAACATGTCATACGGTAAGGCGATGGCCGTGTTGCCATCGCGGCCTGTCATCGTATCTGCGGCGAGCATCGCATCGATCACCGCCTCCTCCGTGGCCTCCACGGTTGCCTTGAACAACGTATCTAGGCTGGTGTTGGGCAGCGCCTGCAGGTTGACGGCACCGCTGCCGCGCTGTGCGAAGGCTTCGGCATTGGCGGTCGAGAAGGCAAGGAAAATATCGCCAGAGGAATTATTGCCTACGGTGCCGGTGCGCGCCAGGCCCATCGGCACCCGCCTGGCGATGCGCTTCAACTGATGCGCCATCAGCGGTGCATCGGTGGCGACGATGGCGATGACCGATCCCTGGTCCTTGCCGCGCAATTTATCATGCGTGATGTGGCGGCCCACCGGCACGCCCAGCACAGTAAAGTCCTCACGCCGTCCAAAGTTCGATTGCACGAAGACACCCAGCGTATAAGTCTCGCCAGCAATCGGCACGCGCCGCGACGCCGAGCCATTGCCGGCCTTGAAGTCATACGTCAGCATGCCAGTGCCGCCGCCCACGCTGCCCATTTCGACAGGGCCACCAGTGGCCTTGTCGAACGCTTCAAGCACATGTTCAGCTGTTACGTGAAAACCATTGATATCATTGAGATCGCCGTCATAGGTCTCGGCCGCGACCGGTAATCCCCAATCCTGCCCCATGCCGATGCCGCGCGACACCTGCCAGCGCAGTGTCGCATCGCGCGTCACGCCGCAGGAATGCGTGTTGGTGATGGTGATCGGCGTCTGCAATTCGCCCGCTTCTTCGATCCACACGGTTCCCGTCATTTCGCCATTGCCGTTGAGCGCGTAGTAACCCGCCGCGCACGGCACGTTGGCGCCTGCCTTGCCGCGCGGCAGAATTGCAGTGACACCGGTGCGCACCGGTCCCTGCCCCACCACCAAAGGTCCGTCGCCCGAGATCAGCGTCACGGTTCCGACTTCGACACCGGCGACATCAGTGATGGCGTTATAGGGGCCAGGTGTTCCGGGGAAGGGCAGACCAAGTTCTCGGCCGCGGGGTTTGGGTTTCACGATAGCTCCAGTGTCTGTTTTGCCGCTTATGCCACGCTAATGCTTCCGATGAAATCCCGCCTTGCAGTTGCCGCAGCGCTTCGCCGATAAAGCAGTTCAGAAAGAAGTGAAGGAGAAACATCGGTGGCCTCGCCCAGTCATCCAGCCAGCAATCCGTGGTGGACCATCACTTTTCCAGTATTGGCCATCGCGGCACTCGCTGTGGTCTATGCCAGCGTCATCCCTTCCGGTCACTTGGGCGTGCAGGCGGCAGCTTTGGTTCTCCTGTGTGGCACCGTCTTCGCCGCCGTGCATCACGCCGAGATCGTCGCCGCGCGGGTGGGCGAACCCTTTGGCTCGATCATCCTGGCGGTCGCTGTCACCGTCATCGAGGTCGGCCTCATCGTGGCGCTCATGCTGGCATCGCCCGATGGCGGGCCGGCAATCGCCAGGGACACTGTCTATTCGGCGGTGATGATCGTGCTCACCGGCCTGATCGGCCTGTGCCTCGTGCTCGGCGGACAGAAGCATTTCGAACAAACAGTGCGCGTGCGCGGAACCTCTTCCTACCTCGCGGTCTTGGGCACGCTTGCCACCATCGCGCTGATCCTGCCCAATTACACCGTGTCGGTCGAGGGGCCGTCCTACAGCAAGATGCAGCTTGCCGCCGTGGCCCTGGTGTCTCTTGGCCTCTATATGGCGTTTCTCTTTGTCCAGACGGTGCGCCACCGCGATTATTTCCTGTCCGCGCCGGATGATTCGGCCAACGCATCCGATGACGATCAGCATCTCCCTTCCGATCTGATGACGGCGGCCAGCACCGGCCTGCTGCTCATCGCCCTGACCGGCGTCGTTCTATTGGCGAAATTGCTGTCGCCCCAGCTCAGTCAGCTGATCGCCGCCGCCCGCCTGCCACCGGAATTTACTGGTGTCATCATTGCAGCCCTGGTGCTGGCGCCCGAGAGCATCGCCGCGGTCAGGGCCTCGCTCGCCAACCGGCCGCAGACCAGCCTCAATCTGGCGTTGGGGTCGGCTCTCGCCAGCATCGCTTTGACCATTCCGGTCATCACCTTGTTCACCGCATATTCCGACAGCAGCCTGGTGCTCGGCGTCTCGCCCGCCAAGACAGTCCTATTGGTTTTGGCGATGTTCGTGAGTGTCATCACCTTGCTGCCCGGCCGCACCAGCGTGATGCAGGGCTTCGTCCATCTCGGAATCTTTGCGATCTTCATCGTGCTCTCCGCCGTGCCGTAAACCGCACCGCCACCAGCGCTGGGTGAAGACCAGCCACGCGGGACTTCCAGCTTTCCTTTCGCCGCCGCATGCCACATGATGCCGGTGGCAAGGGAACACATGGCAGCGGAACAGATCTCTCACTACAAGGAATTCCTCATCATCCTCGGCGTCGCGGGACTCGTGGTGCCGCTGTTCCTCCGCATTGGCGTCAATGCGATTTTGGCCTTCCTGCTCGTCGGCATCCTGCTCAGCCCGGACATTCTCGGGCGCATGGTGGTCGATGTTCCACTGCTGAGTGCGCTGGTCATCACCGATTCGGAAAATCTTTCAGCCGTCGCCGAACTGGGCGTGGTGTTCCTCCTTTTCCTGATCGGCCTCGAACTGTCGTTTGAGCGGCTCAACACCATGCGCCGCCTGGTCTTTGGATTGGGAGGATTGCAGGTCGTCATCAGTCTTCTCGCCATTGCCGGTGCCGCCGTGCTGATGGGCTTTTCGACGCGCGCCGCATTGATCGCCGGTGCCGCACTGTCATTGTCATCCACAGCCATTGTCGTGCAAATTCTGTCGGATGCGAAACGCCTCGGCTCGCAAACGGGCCGCACAAGTTTCGCCATCCTGCTGTTCCAGGATTTGGCCGTCATCCCGCTGCTGCTGCTGGTCTCCGTCCTTGGGCAGAGGAACGAAGGCAATCTCATCGTCAGTGTCGGCCTGGCGATCGGCCAGGCCATCGTCGCCATCATCCTCATCATCACCATTGGCCGCTATTTGCTCAGGCCGGTGCTGCGCTTGGTAGCGGGCACCAACAGTGCCGATCTGTTCATGGCCGCAACCCTGCTGATCGCCGTTGGAACCGGCGTTGCCGCCAACATGGCGGGTCTGTCGATGGCGCTTGGTGCCTTCATTGCCGGCTTGATGCTGGCTGAAACCGAATACCGCCGCGCCATTGAAGCCATCATCGAGCCGTTCAAGGGCCTGCTGCTGGGCACCTTCTTCCTTGTCGTCGGTCTGCGCCTCGATCTCGACGGCTTGCTGCAGCAGCCAGCGTTGATCCTGTCGATTGCCATCGGCCTCATGCTCCTCAAGGCTGCCATCATTTTTGGGCTTGCCCGCCTGTTCCGCGTCAGCCGTGGTGCGGCTCTCGAAACCGCCATGTTGCTGGGCCCGTGTGGCGAGTTCGGCTTCGTGATCATTGGCGCGGCCTTGGGCCTCGGCATCATCGATGACCCCACCAGCCGCGGCGCCCTGCTGGTGGTGACCCTCACGATGATCGCCATTCCCCTGATCTCGCGCTTCGGTGCTGGCATCACCAGCAATCTGCGCCGCAAGTCAGCCTTGTCGGCAGGGCTTGTCACACCGCTCCCTGAAGATCGGGTGCCGCGCGTCATCGTCGCTGGCTTTGGCCGCGTCGGCCATCTCGTCGCGGCGATGCTCGACGAGCACAAGATCGCCTACATCGCCGTCGACAACGATGCCGCCCTGGTGGAGCGCGAACGCAAGAACGGCATGCCGGTCTATTATGGTGATGCCGCCAATGCCGAGTTTCTCAAGCGTTGCGGCCTCGATGAGGCTAGGGCGCTGGCTGTCACCATGGACAATCAAGTGCGTGTCGACGATGTGACGCGGATTGCCCGGACGCTGCGCGCCGATCTCAAGATCATCGCCCGCGCCCGCGATGAGCGCCACGCCCAGAAGCTCTATGCGTTGGGTGTCACCGAGGCAGTGCCCGAGACGATTGAGTCAAGCCTGCAACTGGGTGAAGCACTGCTGGTCGAAACCGGTGTCCCCATGGGCTTGGCCATCGCCTCCGTGCACGAGCGCCGCGATGGCTTTCGCAAACTGCTGGGGAGGCCCAACCGCAAGGAACAGCTTGAGCTGGCAAGGAAACGGTTGCGCCGGGAGAAGACACTCAGCTGAGCTCGCGCGACCAATAACGCACCGTCTTGCCCTTGCAATCAAGCTCCTGCGATCCGAGTGCGCAGAAGCCGAGTTTGTCATGAAACGCATCTGACTGCGGATTGGGCGGCACGCTGTTAATCTCGCACACCAGCCGTTCGCGGCCTTCGGATTGCGCCCGTTCCTCAAGCTCGGCATAGAAAGCCTTCGCCAGCCCGCGCCCACGCGCCACGGCATCCACCACCACCCGGTCGATGTAATAGAAGCGTTGGAAGCGTTGCTTCAACCACGCGAAATTCGGATTGTCGTAAGTGCAGGTGTCGTCGAAGGCGACGATCAGCGCCAGGCCTTGCGGCTCGGCACGCACATGCGATGCGGCGGCCAGCAGGAGTTTAAATTCCTCCGGCGTCTTGTACGACAGTTCCTCGGCATGTGCATTGTTCAGCGCCAGCAGGCGTTCGAAAATATCATCCGCATACGGAGGAGCTAGCAACTCGCCCATCTCATTCCGGCGCTTCGCACACCGCCGAGAGCTTGTTGCCATCGGGATCGCGGACGTAACAGGAATAGAAATTGGGATTATAGGGCCTCAGGCCGGGCGCACCGTCGTCGCTGCCGCCGGCCGCAATGGCCGCGGCGTGAAAGTCACGCACCTGCTGGCGGGTTGCCGCCGGAAACGCCACCATGGTGCCATTGCCCCAGTTTGCCGGATACGCGAGATGCGGCCTGGTTACCCACAGGAAGCATTTGCGCCCGGTGGCTGGCGGCGGAACCGGTCCATAGCCGACTTCACTCGCGTCTTCATAATGACAGCCGATATCCAACACCGCCAAAGCCGCATCGTAGAATTGTCGCGAGCGCCGAAGGTCATTGCTGCCAAGCGTCAGATAGAGAAACATGAATTTACTCCCAATTTCTTACTCACGCTGGAGATTGACGTCGCATCGTGAGGAGATAGCAACTCGCCCATCTCATTCCGGTGCTTCGCACACCGCCGACAGCTTGTTGCCGTCGGGATCGCGCACATAGCAGGCATAAAAAGTCGGGTGATATCGCCTCAGACCCGGCGCGCCGTCGTCCGTGCCGCCCGCCGCAATTGCGGCTGCGTGGAAGTCGCGCACCTGTTGGCGGCTTGCGGCCGCCAGCGCCACCATGGCTCCATTGCCCCAGGTCGCCGGGTACTCAAGAAACGGCTTCTCGACCCAGATCAGGCACTCCGTACTGCCCTCTGGCCAGCCGGCCGGAACATAGCCCATGCCACTTTCATCGCTGGTCCGGCATGTGAAGCCCAGCGTCGCGAGCGCAGCGTCATAGAAGCGCTTGGCCCGCGCCACGTCGTTGGTGCCGAGTGTAATGTAGAGAATCGTCATGTCACGCCCAGCTTCTTCTGCAGGCTCGAACTCGATGTCGTGTATTGGAACAGCAGGCGCTCGCCCGGGTTCTTGATGCGGAAGACCTGTTGCGCCATCAGCGCCGCCTCGTGAAAGCCCGAGAGAATGAGCTTCAGCTTGCCCGGATAGGTGTTGATGTCGCCGATCGCGAAAATCCCCGGCTCCGAGGTTTCGAACTTGGCGGTATCCACAGGCAACAGGTTCTCATGCAGGTTGAGGCCCCACTCGGCCACCGGCCCCAGCTTCATGGTGAGGCCGAAGAACGGCAGCATGGCATTGGTGGCGACGTCGAAGCTGGCACCGTCTGCACCCTTGACGGTGGCCGCCGAAAGCACGCCATCCTCGCCCTTAAGGCCGGTCACCTGGCCAAGTTTGAACTGCATCCTCCCTTCGGCCACCAACTCGCGCATTTTTTTCACACTGTCGGGTGCGGCGCGGAAATCGTCGCGGCGGTGCAACAGCGTGAGGCTCTTGGCCAGCGGCTGCAGGTTGATCGTCCAGTCAAGCGCTGAATCGCCACCGCCGACAATGAGGATATCCTTGCCCCGCAGTGCCTCCATCTTCTTCACTGAATAGAAGACAGACGTGCCTTCATATCCGTCGATCCCAGGGATCGGTGGCTTCTTCGGCTGGAACGAGCCGCCACCCGCCGCGATCACCACCACCTTGGAGTGGAACACCGTGCCGCCATCGGTCTCGACCTCGAATTGGCCGTCGCCCAGCTTCTTCACGCCTGTGACCATGTGATTGAAGTGGAATTCCGCCTTGAACGGCTTGATCTGATCCATCAGCCGTTGGGTCAATTCAGCACCGGTGACGATCGGCAGGGCCGGAATGTCATAAATCGGCTTTTCCGGATAGAGCTCGGCGCATTGGCCGCCCGGCCGGTCGAGAATGTCGATGACATGGCATCTGATGTCGAGAAGACCAAGCTCGAACACCGCGAACAGCCCACAGGGGCCAGCGCCAATGATAACCGCATCGGTCGTGATCACGTCGGACATGATGAAACTCCGGGAGTCTAGAACTGCTTTTCGGGAACGCTGACCCGCAATCCGTCAAGGGCGTCGGACACCTTGATCTGGCAGGACAGGCGGCTGCTGTCACGAACGTCGAAGGCGAAATCCAGCATGTCCTCTTCCATCGGGTTCCGGGCACCGGTCTTTTCGGCCCAGGCCGGATCGACATAGACGTGGCAGGTGGCGCAGGCACAGGCCCCGCCACAATCGGCGTCGATGCCGGGCACCATGGCTTTTACCGCGGTTTCCATGACCGACATGCCGGGTACACCGTCAACGGTCTGCTCTTTGCCATTATGCTGGATGAAGGTGATCTTTGCCATCTCGTCGTTCCGCCAGGATCGTTCGTTTTTCCGAACGGCGTTCTAGGGGATCGGCTGGCGAAACACAACTGCAAGAACTCAAGGGTGGATATGCTTGACCGCCTGACGGAATTCGATGGCCGCCGCATGGAGTGACTGCAACCTGAGCCCGCGGATCTGGCGATCGCCTTTAAAGCCAAGCGTCTCCAGCTCGACGGCGATTTTCAACAACTTCCGGGCGCCAACAGCAGCAGCAGACCCTCTGAGCGTGTGCGTGTAGAGCCTCCAGTCCGCGGCGGTCTTGGCTGTCTCGATCATCGTGATCGTCGATGTCAGCTGCACCACGAACAGGCCGATGATCAAGCGTTCGAGATCGGCGTCGTGCATGGTATAGTGACTGAGAAGCGCCCGGTCGAAGACGTCGGAGGGGCATTCGCTGTCCAGTTCGGACTGCGGCCGCTGTGCTGTCATGGTCGTACTCCAAAGTCTCGTCCCGGTAGCAGAATAGGTCAAATCTGCTGTCCGGGCGGTAAAGCAACGCAGTGAAGGGTTGATTTCGCGAATCATTTCAATTCGATCCACAATTTTAACCAAAACTTAATTTACTCGGGCGGTGGCCGCCGCTTGTTGTTCTATCGGGCTCCCTGATCGGTTATGGTGAAGATTGCGGGACCCTCGGCCAAGGCAGGCCAGTCTACGTTCTGGCAAACCTGGCCGGGGCGCGGAAACCGAAAGCCGGGGCCTAAGCGGCACGATGCTGTAGCATCGTCAACACGTGAGTTAAGAGTGCGGGAAAAGACCATGGCAAATACCACCGAGACGCGCCGTCCAGATCGCCGCCCGGGTGAAACCGGTGAGCCCCGCCGCGATGCGCCGCGCCTGCCGGCTGACTCCGCCCCGTTGCGCAACCGCCCCGCCAACGAGAATGATCCCGGCACCTCGATGATGCTGGCAAGATTGCGCCGCCGCCCGTCGTTTGGCCCCTATCTGCTGGTGGCCACGGCTCTGACCGCCCTCTGGGCTGGCGGCTGGTTCTTTGCCAATGCCGATATTTTCGCCCGCTTGTCGGGCACCAATGCCGTGCAGTTTGCCATCCTGCTGCAATCCGTCGCGCTGTTGCTCATGCCCATCGCCGTCATCTGGGGCATGGCTTACTTCCTTTTCCGCGCCGCTGACTTGCGCAATGTCTCCGAAGTCCTGACGCAATCGGCCATGCGCCTGATCCGCCCGCAGGATATTGCAACCGAAGGCCTCACCACCATTGCCCAGGCCGTGCGCTCGGAAGTCGACCTGCTGGTCGGCGGTGTCGAGCATGCGGTGCAACGCGCCGCCGTTCTCGAAGAAATCGTCCACAAGGAAATCGCCGCCATCGAGCGTGCCTTCGGCGGCAACGAGGAACGCATCCGGAGCCTCGTCACCGGCATTGAGAACCAGCGCTCCGCGCTCCATCAGGCAACCCAGGTCATCAACAACGACGCCAACCCGCTGATTGCCCGCCTTGAGGCCAACACCAAGAATCTCGACGGCATCATCGTCACGGCCCACGATACGCTGGGCCGCCTCGAGCTCGGCTTGCGCGAAATGGGTGGCGGCGTCGTCCGCGCCCTTGATGATATGACCGAGCGCGCCAACTCGGCGGGCGCCGAAATCGGCGTGCAGACCACCCACATGGAAGATGTCTCAGGCCAGATGGTCGCCCGCCTGCGCGATTTCTCGCGCCAGCTGACCGGCCAGATCGACCAGCTCAGCCAAGTCTCCGGCACGCTGCACGGTGACTCGGTCGATTTCGGCCGCTCAGTGCAGGATATGGAAGCCAGCATGGCGCAGAGCGTGCGCAACTCCATCGACCAGCTCACCAACATCAACCAGGATATCGCCCGCACCATCGAGCGCGCCAGCGTCACCTCCGCCGACCAGATCAAGCTGCAGATCGCCGATCTTGCCGACACCGTGCAGAACACCAGCAATACCCGTACCTATCACCTCAAGAGTTCGTCAGATGAAGTGACGCAAGCAATCGAGCGCGCCGGTCTCGACACCTCGCAGTTGATCGACCAGAGCCGCGGCCTTGTCACTCAGGGGCTGCAGATGGTGACCACCGACTATCTCGACCGTGTCGCCCAGTCGCGCGCCGATCTCGTCTCCTACCTCGACAGTTCCGCCCTCGGCGTGTCCACAGCCATCGAAGATGCCGCTGATAGCGTCGCCGGCCGCCTGAATGCCGCCGGAACCCAATTCCTGACCGGTATCGACCAAACCGCCAGCACGCTACTATCCGAACTGGGCTCGATGAGCACCGGCCTGTCGGGCCGTGTTGAAGAAACCACCGGCAAGCTGTTTGGCGAAATCGGCACCAGGGCTGATTCAATCATCAACCGCCTCGATGACTCGGCGGGCGGCGTCTTCGCCCGCCTCGACGAGCAAGCCGCCCTCGTCACCACGCGCGTCGAGGAAACCGCCAACCGCATCCTCTATTCGATCGAGGACCGCACCACCAACGCCACGTCGCGCGTCGGCGACACGGCAGCCCAGGTGCTGGCCGCCATCGACCAGCAGAACCTCGACTCGGCAGCCCGCATCACCGACTCGGCGTCGCGCGTCCAGCTGGCCATCGGCGATG
>JANLTS010000535.1:0-10346 GCA_031363045.1 Hyphomicrobiales bacterium | reverse complement strand
GCCATCGTCGAAGCCCGCATAGTAGCTCAGCAGGAGCTTCTTCTGGGCGATCAGCTTGTCCTTGATCTTGGCGAAATCGCCGTCCGTCAGTTGATAGGGATTGGCGGCGCCGACGATCAGCGCACCAAGCGTGATCGAATTGTTGGCGTCGTCTTGCCACAGCATCTGCTGGGCATATTGTTCATCCCACATTACCTCCCAGCTTTCGGGTGGCGTTGGGAATGCGGCGGTGTCGTAAACCAGGGGCAGGGAACCCCAGGCGAACGGTATGCCGTAACGTTCGTCACCCCGCATCACCGCCTTTACGGCGGCGAACTCGGGGGCGAGGTTCTTAAAGTTCGCGATCTTGCCCATGTCGAAAGGTTGCACCAGCTTGGCATCGACATAGCGCGGGAACAGCGAAGTGTCGAAAGAGACGAGATCGAAGTCGGCGCCCTGCGAGCCTTGCATTTTCGCGAACATCTCGTCAGCCGAACCGGCATAGACCACGTTGACGGTGGCGCCGGTGTCGGACTTGAATTTGTCGAGCCACTCGGGGTCTGAATAACCCTCCCAGGTCAGGATACGGAGTTCCCTGTCCGCGGCGCGGACGATCGCCGGGGCCGCGAGCGTTGCGGCGGCCGCCGTGCTGCCGGCCAGAAACTGCCGGCGATCGATTTTGGGATATTTGTTCATGACGTTCCTCCTTGGCATGTTGCCTTTCGGCAATGTTGATAGCGGTTTTCAAAACGTGACAGATGGCCGCTTGCTGAGGTCTTGTTAGAATTTCAGAACCAGCCGGTTAGCCTTTCCAGTTTCGACAAAGGCGATGGCTTCATTGATCCGTGCGAAGGGCCAGACATCGGTCACCAGGTCCTCGAGGTTGAGGAGGCCGTGTTTGACCAGCCGCAGCACCTTGGGGAAATCGATCATCGGGCGGGTCGAGCCATAGCTCGAGCCGATGACCTTGTTCTCGTCCTGGGCGATCCAGAACGGCGGAAATCCCGCCATCGCGGTCTCGGAAGGTTGGCCGATCAGCACCGTGGTGCCAGCCCGCCGCGTTGCCTTGTAGCAAAGCTCGGCGTTCACCGTGATGCCGGTGGCCTCAAAGGTGAAATCGGCACCACCGCCCGTGATCTCGCGCACGGCCGCCACCGCGTCGACTTCGGCAGAGTTGACGAAATGCGTGGCACCGAAACGCCTGGCCTCGGCTTCCTTCTCCGGTTTGACGTCGACGGCGACAATTGGCAGGGCATTGCACAGCTTGGCACCCTGCACCACGCTGAGGCCAACACCGCCGCAACCGAACACCGCCACGCTGTCGCCTGGCCGAACCTGCGCGGTGTTCAGTGCGGCACCAATTCCCGCCATGGCTCCGCAACCCAGCAGGCAGGCTTGCTCCGAAGATGTGGTGGGGTCGATGCCGACGGCGCCATTGTGCGGCACCGCGGTGTATTCGCAGAAGGACGACACCAGGCTGAGGTGATGCAGCGGCGTTCCGTCGAGATCGAAGAACCGTGTAGTGTTGTCCCACATGGTGCCCTGGGCGGCGGCCCGGGCCACTTCCTCGCACAACACGCTGCGGCCGCTGACGCAGAAGCGGCAGTTGCCACAGGACGGAGTGAAAGTTAGCACCACCTTTTCGCCGATCCGCGACTTTGGCACGCCCGGCCCAACGGATTCGATATGGCCGCAAGCCTCATGGCCAAGGATCACCGGCTTGGGGTGAACCCACACACCGCGAAGATAATGAATGTCGCTCCGGCAGATGCCCGTTGTCTCGATCTTGACGCGCACCTCCAGCTCATGGGGATCATCGACCAGCACGCGCCTGAGGTTCAGGACATCGCCTTCGCCCGGAGTGTCGCAGACCGCCGCCAGCATTTCGATCCGTGCCATCTGCACCTCCTAGATCATGGTCAGGCCGCCATCGACTGGCAGCACCGCGCCGGTGATGAAGGCCGCCTGATCGGAGGCGAGGAAGAGAACCGCAGCCGCAACTTCTTCGGGTTTTGCGTAGCGGCCGATCGGATGGAGACCCGCCAGGATCTTCATGCCGGCGGCCTCGCCGCCTTCCATGCCAGAAGCGTAGCCCCGGGTAAGCGGCGTATCGATGACGCCTGGGGCAACGGCGTTGGCGCGAAGGCCCTGCTTGGCATAGTCGGCTGCAATGCAGCGCGCCAGATGGTGGAGCCCGGCCTTGGCGACGTTGTAGGCAACATCGCCCTCCCAGGCGACGAGGCCCGCCACCGAGCCGACGAAAGTCACCGACGGGTTCTTGCCCTTCACCAGCGCCGGAAGCAGGAGCTTGGACAAGCGGAACGCCGCCGTGAGATGCAGCGCCAGCATCTGGTCCCAGGTGTCATCCGGGGTCTCGTGGGTTGGCGCCGTCTGCGACACGTCAATGCCCGCGCAATGGACGAAGATATCAAGTCCACCCAGGCCGTCGAGGACCTCGCGGGCCGCCGCGTCCGCCGCCGTGCGGTCGGCAAGGTTGGCCTGGACCACGATGGTCTTTCGGCCAGCCGCCGACAGCCGTCTTGCGGCGACCCGGGCTTGTTCGGAATGGCGTGATGCGCCGATGGCGAGAGCCGCACCTTCGGCAGCGAAGGCTTCTACCACTGCCGCCCCGATGCCACTTGATCCGCCGGTCACGTAGGCCCTTCGTCCCTCCAGCAATCCGGCCATGCGGATATTCCTCCCAAATCGTTCGTGGCGTGGACTAATCCAAGGTTGCTGGCTAACGCCTCAGCCCGGCATGGACATTCGACTGTCACCTGTTGTACTAATTGTATACAACTTTACAAGAGGTGCAAGGGACTCAACGATGGGAAGAGCAGAATCGGCAGCGATCATAACGTCAACTGCCCTGAGCATGACGCGGTCACCGAGCCTGGCTGAACAGGCCGCCGATGCCATCGTGACCGGCATCTCTGCGGGTACCCTGAAGCCGGGCCAGCGCCTGTTCGAAACCGAACTGGCGAGTCTGCTTAATATGAGCCGGGTTCCTTTGCGCGAGGCGCTGAAGATCCTCGAGGCCCAGGGAATCGTCGAAAGCATTCCCCATCGCGGCTCGCGCATCGCGCTGTTCGGTAATGATCGCGTCGATCACGTCTGTCAGGTCCGTATAGCTCTTGAGCGGATCGCGCTGACCGCGGCTGCGCCGCTCTACAAATCGGACCCGGCGCTGCTTGCGGGTCTCGACCGCATCATCGAGACCATGGAGAAAGCCGCCAGCCGGTTGGAATGGATCGACGTCAGCAAGGCGGACTTAAGTTTCCACCGCGAGATCTGCAGGGTCTCGCGCAATGACATCGTACAGACGCTGTGGGAGACGCTTGCCCGTCACGTCTTCATCATCTTTGGCCACGAGATCCGCGACGAACGCGATGCCGCGATCATGGGACCACAGCATCGCCAGATTCGCGACCTCCTGGCGGCCGGTGATGTGCTGGCGCTGCAGCAGGAAATCGAGCGGCATATCCTCAGGCTGCGCAACAAATCTGGCTGATCGGCCGCATGCCCATTGTGGGTTTTTAGTTTTGCTTGCAGCTCACAACTTCGGATAGCGCAGTTTCAACCCAGGTATGGAAACCGGCGCCGTATGCACCGACCAACCGCACAGGCTGGCAATGATCAGCGTCGTCATGCCGGACCCGCCAAAGGCGATGTTTGTCGGTGCAATCAGCATCAGCTGTTCCCAGTCATCATAAAGCGTTGTCAGGGTGCCATTCGGCGAGAGCCGGTAGACGATGTTTGGATTGTAGAGGCTGATGTAGAGATGACCGTGCATGTCGAGCGCCACGCCGTCGGGTACCGTTCTTGGCAATTCGACGACGACTGTCCTTTCACCCGCTTCACCATTCGGCGCGATCGCCAGACGCGAGATCAGCGGTGGACTCGATTCTGCTACATAAAGTGCGCGTCCGTCCGCCGAAAGACACATGCCATTGGTGAAGCCGTTGCACTGGCGATCCCAGATTTCAGCCTTGCCGCCAGGCGCGATCTTCCAGATGAATCCGTCCCGGCTTCCCCACGTGCCTGAATCGGAAACATAAAGATTTCCGCTGTCATCGAACACTGGATAGTTGGGCACCCGCATTTTCTGACCGGCGATGCCATTGGAATAAAGCGTGACCTTGCCGTCAGGCGAGATGCGGTGCACGCAGGCCGACCGGTCATCGCAGGCATAGGTGTTCCCGGCGGCATCATGTGCGAGGCCGAGAAGAAAGCCTCCCGGAATGCGCACAACTTCCTCGAAGTTCTTGCCATCCAGGTCGAAGCGATAAAGTTGTCCGGCTTCGCCGCCGGCATAGACACGGCCGTCGGGCCCCCAGGCCACGGCTTCCGGATGATCAAGGACGAGACCGATGCTGGAGAGAACCAGAGTGTTTTCCGATGACATGCAAGGCATCCTCGCTTGATGTGTTTGGCGGCCGTTTGGCTTTCCGATTGAACCTTGACCGGCTGCGCCCCAGAACTATAGTGGCGTCCGGGAATGCAGATCAAGGTCCAACATTTCGGAAACTGGTTGGACTGAGTTCACAGGTTGCAGCAAGCAGTGCCTGTCTGGTACCCGGGGAATGGAATGGGCTTACTCGAAGACAAGGTTTGTCTTGTCAGTGGCGCTGGACAAGGGCTTGGACGTGCCGTTTGCATTGAGATGGCTGCGGAGGGAGCCGTCGTGGTCTTGCTCGAGCGCAACGCCGGTACTGTGCATGCCGTGGCGGACGAAATTACCCATGCCGGTGGAACAGCTCACCCCTATCAGTTTGATGTGACGAACTATGATCGCTATAGCGAGGTTGTTGCCGACGTTGCCGCGAAACTGGGCCGCATCGACGTACTGGTCAACAATGCCGCCATCAATCCGCCAACCCGCACCATACTGACCGATACGCTGGACGATTGGCGCCGAACAATCTCCGTCAACCTTGAGGCCGTTTACATGGGCAGCAAGCTGGTGGCGCCTCACATGGTGGCGCGGAACAGCGGCCGCATCATCCATGTCGCATCGATCCAGGGTTTTGCATCAAGTGGCGAATGCGGGTCCTACAACGCCGCCAAGGGCGGCGTCATCGCATTTACCAAGTCGATGGCGGTCGAGCTCGGCCGCTACAATATTCTGGTCAATGCCGTTGCTCCCGGCTTCATGCTGACGCCGATGTCGATTGTGAACGGAGTCGATGAAACAGCGACTCCGGACTTCATCGAGTGGTATGTACAAAGGCGAAAAATTCCACTGGCGCGAAGCGGGTTGCCTGAGGACGTGTCGGGCACCGTGATATTCCTCGCGTCGGATTATTGCCGCTACATGACCGGTCAGCTACTGACCGTCGATGGCGGGTTGATGAGCACGTTTTGAATTTAGAAAACAAGGAAGGAAATGCCATGACCACCGCAAGAGGCCCCAATATATCGCGCCGCGACTTTGTTCTTTCGTCGGCTCTGGCGGGCGCCAGCGCCACGCTTGGACTTGCATCCCCGGCGCAGGCCCAGGACAAGTCGCTCGACATGTGGTGGTGGGGTGAGCAGGAACTGCCCGGCCTGCAGAAGTTCCTCGACAGTTCGATTGCCGGCTACAAGGATGCGGCAGTCAAGGGCATGCTGCAGGACACCGCAGTGGTGATCTCGCAGTTTCAGACCGCGGCTGCGGCGGGCAAGGCGCCGGACATCCAGTATCTCTGGAACGGCATCTATCACATGGAGAGCGTCTGGCTCGGCTATCTGAAGGCAATGAACGGCCTCGTGAAGGACGACATCATAAATGCCTCCAATCCCACCATTCTCAGCCGCTTCGGCGGCAACACCTACCGGCTCGGCTGGTATCCGCTGCCGATGTTCTGGTGCTACAACAAGGTTGTCTTCGAGAAGGCGGGGCTTGATCCCGAGAACCCGCCGAAGACCTGGGACGAATTGCTCGCGGCCTGCGAGAAGCTCAAGTCGTCCGGCGTTGAGGCCATCGGCGGCGGCATCCAAGACGGCTACTGGAGCGAATGGTACATCAGCCATGGCCTGGTTCAGAATCTCGACAGTTTCGGCGAGGCCGTACAGCTCTTTGTCGGCGACAAGGATTTCCGCGAGCCCAAGTATCACGAGCACTGGGTGAGACTGGCGGAACTCAAGACCCGCGGCTTCCTCAATAAGGACATGCCTTCGCTCGAACTCTATCCCGGCATCGATCTGGTGGTGGCGGGCAAGCTCGGCATCGGCCAGACTATTGGCACCAGGCTGCCCGCAGACAGCAAGGCGACGGGCGGCAAGATCGGCTATATGGTCATGCCGGTGTTCGGCAAGGGCAAACTGGCGGGAATCCCGCTCGTCGACATGCAGGGCTTGGGCATTTCAAGCAACGCGGAAGACCCCGCGGCGGCGGCGGCGTTCCTCGAATACCTCAATTCACCGGAGCGCCTCAAGGCCTTCTGGGACACGACCGGTTGGCTACCCTCCAACACGACCTTCGATGCCAGCGCCATCGCCGACGCCGCAGTGCGAGACATGTGGCAGAAATGGGGGCTCTCGCCCAATATCTCCAACGTCACCAACCTGGTGCCCGGCCAATGGTACGAGCGCGCCGCCATTCCGACCGGCCAGAAGATCGTGGCGGGCGAATTCACCGGCGAGCAGGCGGGCGAACTCGCTTCAGACGTCGCCAAGGAATGGCGTGAGTTCAATCCCGACATGGTGGAGAACTACCGCAAGTGGGCGGATGATCTCTCGAAGATGTAAGCGTGTGGCAAAGCGGCTCCCGGTGCGGGAGCCGCGACCGTCATGAGCCGCGCGGCACGCCTCCGGCCCTACCTGTATGTGCTGCCACTGGTGGCATTGCTTGGCTTCGTATTCGGCTATCCGCTGGTGCGCGTCTTCGAATTCAGCTTCAAGATGGTGCGCGGCATCGATGGACCGTGGATCGGTTTGCGCAACTATCAGCTCATTCTCTCCCAGGGCGTGTTCTGGGAATCGGTCCTGCACAATGTGCAGCTTCTGCTCGCCATACCGGCGATGGTGGCGATCTCGCTGCTCGTCTCGATCCTGCTCTATGAGCGCGTCGCGGGCTGGAAGCTCTACCGCATAATCGTCTTCGTGCCGTTCATCCTGGCGGTGCCTATCATTGCCGTGGTGATGAAGCGCATGTTCCAGTTTTCCGGACCGGTGAACGAGGTGCTGCGCTGGCTCTCCCTCGATTTTCTGGCGCTCGACTGGATCGGTTCCTCGGACGTCGCCTTGTGGACGGTGATGATCCTCATCATCTGGCGCGAGTCCGCACTCGGCATCATTCTCTTTCTCGCCCGTCTCCTGAGCCTTGACGAAGCGATCATCGAGGCGGCGCGGCTCGAGGGCGCAAGCTGGTGGCAGCGGGTCCGCTATATCATCATTCCGCAGTTGCGTGGTGTGATCGAATTCTACGTTGTGATCAGCGTCATTACCATTCTCTCCGCCGTCTTCGCCTATGTCTTCGTGGTGGGCGGCGGCCGCGGCGGACCCGGCACTGCCACCATGGTCATCGAGTTCTATATCTTCAACGCGCTGATCCGCATGAGCCTTCCCGGCATCGCGTCCGCCGCCTCGGTCCTGCTCTTCCTGGTTTCGGTGGCGCTGATCTATCCTCTGTTCCGCGCAAGGCGCCTAGCGGAGGAAGCGGAACGGACATGAAAGCGTTCTCCGCAGGCACCGCCGTGAAGCAATCCGTGCTCGCAATCGCTGCTCTCATGGCGCTGATACCGACCGCCTTCATGATCATGACATCGCTCAAGAGCGACGAGGAATACGCCTTCGACAAGCTTGGACCGCCGTCGCAGCCGGTGCTCGAAAACTTCCACGCCGTGCTTGCCGACAGCCCCTTTCTCGGCTGGATGGCGAACAGCGCGCTGCTTGTCGTGGGCTCCGTGACGATCAGCATCGTTGTCTCATGCCTTGCCGCCTATGCTATCGCTACCATGAGCTTTCGCGGCCGCGAAGCGCTGTTCTTCACGAGCACGGCCCTGATGGCCGTGCCGCCGGTCGTGATGATCGTGCCGCTGTTCGTGCTCTATACGCGCCTCGGACTCATAAGTACCTTTCCAGGCGCCATTATCATCTATGCCGGATTGATCACGCCGTTCTCGGTCTATCTGCTCACGACGTTTTTCCGCACGGTGCCGCGCGAGCTTCTCGAGGCGGCCAAGATGGATGGAGCCTCGCCCTTCATGACTCTGCTGAGGGTGGTATTGCCCCTGTCCTTGCCGCCGCTGCTCACCCTGGTGGTTGTCAACTCACTCTACGTCTGGAACGACCTGCTGATCGCCATCATCTTCCTTCAGGACGATTCCAAGCGCACATTGATGGCGGGCATCAGCGTGTTTCAAGGCCGCTACAACAACCAGGTGCCGCTTACCATGGCGGGCATGGTGATCGCCAGCGCGCCTATGTTCATCCTCTACATCGCCTTCCAGAAGCACTTCATTCGCGGCCTCATGGCGGGTGCCGTCAAATGACAGGCGCGGCGGGGCAGGCCGTGATCGAGAGTGAACATATCCGGGTCACCGTCAATCCGCAGGTGGGTGGAACCATCACTGCCATCACCCATATCGCGACCGGGTTCTCGGTACTCGGCCAGGTTCCCTGGGATGCCATTTCGCTGCCCATCGGCAGCTTCGCGGCGCGTGACGAGCTTGAGTGGCTGACCCGCTATGCCGGCGGTTGGCCGTTGCTGTTCCCCAATGGCGGGGATGCCTGCAGTGTCGACGGCGTATTTCACGGCTTCCACGGTGAGGCTTCGATTTCTCCGTGGAGAGTTGAAGCCAGGCCCCGCAGCCTCCGCCTGTGGCGGCGCTTTTATACTGTGCCGGTGGAGATGGAGCGGAACCTTGCAGTCGAAGGCGACAGTCTGGTTGTCACCGAACATCTTCGCATGCGGGGTGCGCATCCCCTTGAGGTGATGTGGGGACACCACCCGACCTTCGGGTCGGATTTGCTGGCCGGGCCGGTCGAGATTACCTCCGGCGGTGGCAAGGTCAAAGTCGATGACAGCTTTGATCCGCCAGCCAATCCGCTGCGCCCTGGAGCGTCTGGCATGTGGCCAGAAGTCGATGGCAAGTCAGGCCTGTTCGATCTTCGTCATCCAGCGGAAGTAATGTCGGCGCTGGCTTACTTGCATGATCTCAAAGACGCATGGCTTGCCATTCGCCGGACCGACAACGCCATCGCGGTTCAGCTTTCATGGGACGGCAGCCGCTTTCCCTGTGCCTGGCTGTGGTACGAACTTGCCGGGACGCAAGACGCGCCGTGGCATGGCCGCGGCGCGCTGATCGGGCTGGAACCAAATACCACCATGCCGGCCTATGGCATTGCAACCGCGAAGTTGCGCGGCGGATCGTTGCTGCGTCTTCATCCGGGCCAAGAGATCGAGACCTCTCTGCGTCTCAAAGTCTTCGTGCCGAGCGGCCCGATTGTCATGGCTGACAGGAACTGGCCGGCAGGCCGATGCGCATGACCTCGCTTGGATGGACAGCGACATCACCTGCCGCAGATGCCGGAGGCGTCATGCCTCGGGATCGTGCAAGAGTATGGGCTGTACATCTTTGCGTCAACGGAGAAACCCCGAATGGCGTGAACAGCCGCGCCGGGCTAATGGCGATCGTCTGAACCATTGGACATTTGTCTGGAAATACGGAATGTCCTTGTCATCTGCGGTGCGAGGAGGACACGCCATGGTGAGCAAGATTGCACGGCTGGAGGCCATTCCCATCATTTCTCCAGCAGGGTCGGCCAACGACCTCGATGGCACCGCCGACACGATCATCGTCAAGGTTCATGACGAGGACGGCAGATTTGGTTTCGGTGAAGCCGACGCGCCGCCCGCGGTTGTCAAGAGTTTCATCGACATGCCGACCGCCCACCTGTGGAGCCGCAACGCCGGTGAAATTCTTAAAGGCGAAGATCCAGTCGAGATCGCGGCAATCTGGCAGAAACTCTATGAGGGAACCTTCTGGCCCGGCCGCCGCGGTCTTGGCATGCACGCCATATCGGCCATCGATATTGCTTTGCACGACCTCGCAGGCAAGCAACTCGGTCTTCCGGCCTACAAGCTCATGGGTGGTGCCAGGCGCGAGAAGCTCAGACCCTATTGCACAATTTTCCCGGGCCTCGCCCAGGGCCGCAACATCGACGTCTTGATGCAGGAAATCTTCCGGCAGTTCGAGATGGCGCTGCGGGCAGGTTTCAGGGCCGTGAAGATGGAAGTGCTGTTCTACGATCTGGTCACCGACCTGGAGTTGATCCGCCTCATCGGCCGCGGCAGACAGGCGCTTGGAGACGATATCCTTCTCGCCATCGACTTCGGCTACCGCTGGCACAACTGGCATGATGCGCTGTTTGTTCTTGACCGG
>JANLTS010000340.1:0-2582 GCA_031363045.1 Hyphomicrobiales bacterium | reverse complement strand
GCCGCTGGTGTCGATGTTGAAATCAAGCTCGGATCCTGAGCTTTCGAGGAGTGAAGCGATGCGTTCTGGTCTCATCGCACAGAAGCTGGGCATGACCCGCATCTACACGGCCGAGGGAATGGTTGTTCCCGTCACCGTGTTGAAGGTCGATTATTGTCAGGTCGTCGCGCAAAAGACGAATGACAAGGATGGGTATACTGCCCTGCAGCTTGGTGCTGGCGTTCCGAAGATCAAGCGGCTGACAAAGGCCGAGCGCGGCCACTTTGCGGTCGCCAAGGTCGAACCGAAGCGCAAACTCAAGGAGTTTCGCGTGTCGCCGGATAACGTCATTCCGGTCGGCGCCGAGATTACCGTCGACCACTTCGTGGCCGGCCAGTTTGTCGATGTCACCGCGACGTCGATGGGCAAGGGCTTTGCAGGCGGCATGAAGCGCTGGAACTTCTCCGGTCTTCGCGCCACACACGGCGTGTCGGTCAGCCACCGTTCCATCGGTTCGACGGGTAACCGCCAGGATCCTGGCAAAGTGTTCAAGAACAAGAAGATGCCAGGCCATCTCGGTGCCGAGACGGTGACGACGCAGAACATTGTTGTGGTCAAGACCGATGCGGACCGTGGTCTCATTCTGGTCAAGGGCTCGGTTCCGGGTGTCAAGGGTGCGTGGGTATCGGTGCGCGATGCGGTGAAGCGGAAGCTTCCCGAGGCAGCTCCGAAGCCTGGTGCATTCAAGATGCCGGACGCCGTCCAGGCTCCGGCAGCAGAGTAAGGGTTGACGGACATGAAAGCCGACATTCAAACCATCGAGGCGAAAACGGCCGGCAGCATCGAGCTCGCCGATCACATTTTCGGACTCGAGCCGCGCAGCGACATCATTCACCGAGTGATCCAATGGCAGCTGAACAAGCGCCAACAGGGTACGCACCAGGCGAAGTCGCGTGGCGAGATCAACCGCACCACCAAGAAGCTCGGTCCCCAGAAGGGTTCGGGCGGCGCCCGTCACGGCTCGCGCAAGGCCGGCATTTTCGTCGGCGGCGCCAAGGCTTTCGGGCCGCGTTCGCGCAGCCATGAAACTTCGCTCAACAAGAAGGTGCGGGCGCTCGGTTTGCGCCATGCCATCTCGAGCAAGGTCAAGGCCTCGTCGCTGATCATTCTCGACAACGCGGCGTGTGACGGCAAGACCAAGACGCTGATTAAGGCCTTCGAACAACTTGGCCTCGTCAACGCGCTGATCATCGACGGTGCCGCCGTGAACGACAGTTTCGCCAAGGCAGCGCGCAACATTCCGAACATCGACGTCCTGCCGATCCAGGGCATCAATGTCTATGACATCCTCCGCCGGAAGAAGCTGGTGCTGACCAAGGCGGCCGTTGAAGCGCTGGAGGCGCGGTTCAAGTGAGCAAGGAACATTATTACGACATCATCAAGAGCCCGGCGATCACCGAAAAGGGAACGCTGGTCTCGGAACACAACCAGGTCGTCTTCAACGTGGCGCTGCGCGCTACAAAGCCTGAGATCAAGAAGGCCGTTGAAGGCCTCTTCGGTGTCAAGGTGAAGGCGGTCAACACGCTGGTCCGCAAGGGCAAGCAACGCCGCTTCAAAGGCAAACTGGCCATGCTGAGCGACGTGAAGAAGGCCTATGTGACCCTCGAAGAGGGACAGCGGCTTGACGTGACGACCGGCCTCTGAGTGGTGAGATAGAAAAATGGCACTCAAAACATTCAATCCGACAAGCGCTGGCCGTCGCCACCTGATCCAGGTGGACCGCAGCCAGCTGTGGAAGGGCAAGCCCGTCAAGGCGCTTGTCGAAGGCATCTCGCGCAATGGCGGACGTGGCAACACCGGCCGCATCACCACGCGCGGGCAGGGCGGCGGGCACAAGCAGTCTTACCGTCTCGTCGATTTCCGCCGCACCAAGCATGACATGGCGGCGGTAGTCGAGCGCCTCGAATACGATCCGAACCGCACGGCGTTCATCGCGCTGATCAAGTACACCGATGGCGAGCTGGCCTATATCCTGGCGCCGCAACGCCTGGCCGTTGGCGACAGCGTGATTGCCGGCAAGTCGGTTGACGTCAAGCCTGGCAATGCCATGCCGCTGGGGTCGATCCCGGTGGGCACCATCGTCCATAACATCGAGACCAAGCCCGGCAAGGGCGGAACGCTCGCGCGTTCGGCTGGCACCTACGCCATGGTGGCGGGCCGCGACCAGGGCTTTGTGCTACTCAAGCTGAAGTCGGGCGAAACCCGCATGGTCGACTCGTCCTGCATGGCTTCGGTCGGTGCGGTGTCCAACCCCGATCACATGAACGAAGTGGTTGGCAAGGCCGGCCGCTCGCGCTGGAAGAACAAGCGCCCGATTTCGCGCGGTATCGCCCGTAACCCGGTCGACCATCCGAACGGCGGACGCACCAACGGCGGCAAGCACTGGGCAACACCCTGGGGCAAGCCGACGAAAGGCTCCAAGACCCGCGGCAACAAGCGGACTGACAAGTTCATTGTTCGCTCGCGCCACGACCGCAAGAAGTCTCAGTAAGAGGTAGACCCCGTGACACGCTCAGTTTGGAAAGGCCCGTTCATCGACGGCT
>JANLTS010000250.1:0-1537 GCA_031363045.1 Hyphomicrobiales bacterium | reverse complement strand
CGGCATTCAGAGCAGCGGGTGGCGGCAAGATCATTACCATCGGCTCGATGGCATCGATCTTCGGCGGCGGCATCATCGGACCTTATGCGGCGAGCAAGGGCGGCGTCGTGCAACTCACCAAATCGCTGGCCGTATCCTGGGCGCAACACAATGTTCAGGTGAATGCCATTCTTCCCGGTTTCATCGACACACCCCTGACGCGCGGCGGACGCCAGTCGGCCCCCGCCATGTTCGCGAAGGTGGTGGACCGCATTCCGGCGGGCCGCTGGGGACAGCCTGAGGATCTGGCAGGGCTCGCCGTCTTCCTGGCCTGCCACGCATCGGACTTCATCACCGGAACTGCCATTCCCGTCGACGGCGGTTACTCGGTTCAAATCTAACCTCGTCAGGACATGAATATGACAAACAGCGCGCCTGCACTCAAACCTGTCCGTGTCGGATTGATCGGCTGTGGCTTCTATGCCCAGAACCATCTCAACTCCTGGCGCGACCTCGCATCCGATGGTGCGCAACTCGTTGCGGTCTGCGATCGCGACGAAGCGAAAGCCCGAGCGGCGGGAGAGACGTTCGGTGCGCAGTGGTTCACCGATGCGAAGCTGATGCTCGACACTGCTCAACTCGATCTCGTTGACATCGCGACGCGCATGGATACGCACCGCGAGCTCGCGGCACTGACCGCCGAGCGCAAGATCCCCACCGTGGTGCAGAAGCCCTTCGCGCCGGAGTGGGACGAATGCGTAGCCATCGTTGAGAAGTCCAAATCGCATGGGGCGTGGCTGGCGGTGCACGAGAACTTCCGCTTTGCAAGCGCCATGATGCGCGTGTCCCGGGTGATCGCCGCTGGCACCATCGGTACTCCCAGCTGGGCGCGCATCTGTTTCCGCACCGGCTATGACGTCTACAAGGGCCAACCATATTTCTACAACGAGGAACGCCTCGCCATTCTCGATGTCGGTATTCATGTGCTCGATCTGGCACGGGTTTTCCTGGGCGAGGTGGAGCGTGTCTATTGCGAGACGCAGCGCCGCAATCCGAAAGTTCGCGCCGAGGACACGGCCACCATGACACTTCGTCATGCGTCGGGTGCGGTTTCGATCGTTGAGTGCACCTATGAAGCACGGCGTTCGGATGATGCTTTCCCCGAGACGCTTCTTGAAATTGAAGGGCCGCTGGGTTCGATCATCATGAAGAAAGGCGAGGTGATGGCTGTCACCACTCAGGGACTCTCGTTCGAGGAGCGCGTCGGCACGCCACTCCTGTCATGGACGACGAGGCCGTGGCATGTTTCTCAAGAGGCCGCGCGCAACACCTGTAAGCACATGCTCGATGCACTTCGGGCCGGCGTGCCGGCGGATACATCGGGCGAAGACAATCTCAAGACCTACGCACTTGTCGAGGCCGCCTACGAGTCCGCACGCACCCATGCCAGCGTGCGCCCCAAGGCCTGAGGAACGCCATTCACACGTACTCACAGTCAATCGACAGGACGAATAGCCATGGACAAGTTTCCTTTCACTGCCGCCGACCTCGATGTCCT
>JANLTS010000242.1:0-10817 GCA_031363045.1 Hyphomicrobiales bacterium | reverse complement strand
CATCGCCGGAGGTTCGGCCTATCCGCGGATTCTCGACTTCAAGCGCTTCCGCGAGATCGCCGATTCGGTGGGCGCCATCCTGATGGTCGACATGGCACATTTTGCCGGGCTGGTGGCGGGCGGCGTTCATCCCAATCCGCTGGAATATGCCGATGTGGTGACAACAACGACCCACAAGACATTGCGTGGCCCCCGCGGCGGCATGGTCCTCAGCCGCAACGACGATCTTGGCAAGAAGATCAATTCGTCGGTATTCCCCGGCCTGCAGGGCGGTCCGCTGGAACACGTCATCGCCGCCAAGGCGGTGGCCTTTGGCGAAGCGTTGAAACCCGCCTTCAAAAAATATGCGAAAGCGGTGGCCGACAACGCCAGGGTTCTGGCCCAGTCGATGCTCGATGGCGGCTGCGATCTCGTCTCCGGCGGCACCGACACGCATCTGATGCTGGTTGACCTGCGCAAGAAGGGTGTCACCGGCAAGGCTGCCGAGGCCGCTCTCGGCCGCGCCTATATCACTTGCAACAAGAACGGCATTCCGTTCGATCCGGCCTCCTTCACCATCACCAGCGGCATCCGCCTTGGAACACCTGCGGGCACCACGCGTGGCTTCGGTGCGTCTGAGTTCCGCGAGGTCGGCAATCTCATCACCGAGGTGTTGGATGGCCTGGCCGCCAACGGCGAAGACGGCAACGCCAAGGTGGAAAAGGCCGTGGCCTCCAAGGTTAATGCACTGACAGCACGTTTCCCGATTTATTGAACGATGTCTCTCCCCCTTGTGGGGAGGGGCGACTTCTTACGAGCGCAGCGGTTGGGTGGGTGGGGGTTCCACGAGTCCCAATGCCAACCATCCCCCAGCCCAACCCCTCCCCACAAGGGGGGAGGGGCTCAACTGCTGAATCCGCGTCTGCCGGGCTTGACCAGGCCTTCTCGACTCCGCAAGAGATAGTACCCTCGATTCCGGAGACCCTCGACAGTGCGCTGCCCATTTTGCTCGAACGGAGAGACCCAGGTGAAGGATAGCCGTCCGACCGAGGACGGCACGGCCATTCGCCGAAGGCGTTATTGCCCGGATTGCTCTGGCCGTTTCACCACCTTCGAGCGCGTGCAATTGCGCGAGCTGATGGTGGTCAAGAAAACTGGGCGCCGCGTGCCCTTCGACCGCGACAAGCTGATGCGCTCGATCCAGGTGGCCTTGCGCAAGCGCCCGGTAGACCCCGAACGCGTCGAGCGCATGGTATCGGGCATCGTGCGGCGGCTGGAAAGCCTGGGCGAAAGCGAAATCAAGTCCGAGACGGTCGGCAAGCTCGTGATGGAAGCCCTCAAGATGCTCGACGACGTTGCCTATGTGCGCTTCGCGTCAGTTTACAAGAATTTCCGCGAAGCCAAGGATTTTGAAGAGCTTTTGGGCGAGCTCTCGGGCGAGGATGATAACGGCGAGACAGGTGACAACTGACGATCCCCGCTGGATGGACTATGCGCTGCGGCTGGGTCGCCGGGCGCTTGGCACCACGGCGGAAAATCCCAACGTCGGCTGCGTGATCGTCAAGGATGGCCGGCTGCTGGGCGTCGGCTGGACGCAACCCGGCGGCAGGCCGCATGCCGAGATCGAAGCGCTTGCGATGGCGGGCGAAGAGGCGCGCGGTGCCACTGCCTATGTGACGCTCGAACCTTGCGCCCACCATGGAAAAACACCACCATGTGCCGAAGCATTGGTGCGGGCCGGTGTGGCACGTGTGGTATCGGCTTTGGAAGACCCCGATCCCCGCGTTTCAGGCGGCGGCCACGCCATCCTGCGTGTTGCGGGGATAACGGTTGATATTGGGCAAGGGGCAGAGGAAGCCCGTCGCGATCTCGCCGGCTTCCTCACCCGGATCATCAGGAAACGCCCCTATGTGATTCTAAAGCTTGCGGTTTCAGCTGACGGCAAGATCGCCGCGCGGGCCGGTGAGAAGACCGCGATTACTGGTTCCGAAGCCAACGCCCGGGTGCATCTGCTGCGCGCGCAATGTGATTCCATCCTGGTTGGCATGGGCACAGTGCGGATTGACGACCCGCTGCTGACCTGCCGCTTGCCGGGCCTCGAAACCCGCTCGCCGCAGCCATATGTGCTCGGGCATGGACCGCTATCACCCACACGGAAACTTGCTGCGCGAGGCGCAATCGTTGTCCGAGACTTGAGTGGCATGGGCCACGTCAATCGGCTTCTGGTCGAGGGTGGCGCCCGGGTGGCGCGGCATTTTCTTGAGCAAGGGCTGGTCGACGAGTTTCAGGTTTTCCGCTCGCCGCTCAAACTCGGCTCCCAAGGTATCGACGCTGTGTCTGGCATGTCGCTGGAACAGGCAGTGCTGCCATTCGCCGTCCGCGAGGAAGAAAGGCTTGGGAGCGATGTGCTGACGGTCTATGAGAACGTCAATTCTACCGTCATCCCGGCGAAAGCCGGGACCCCCTGAGTCGGCTCGGCAAGCGCTGTGCGTGTTGAAATGGCGAAATGGGTCCCGGCTTTTGCCGGGATGACGGCAGCAATCTTGGAAAGAACATGTTCACCGGCATTATCACCGACATCGGCACTGTCCGCGCTATCGCGAAAAGCGGCGATACGCGCTTTGAGATTGCGACGGCCTATGAGGTGTCGGGCATTGATATCGGTGCCTCGATCGCCTGCGGCGGCTGTTGCCTGACGGTCATCGAGAAGGGTGCGGACTGGTTTGCCGTCGAGGTCTCGGCCGAGACCTTGTCGAAGACCAATCTCGGCAGCTGGGGGCAGGGCACCCGCATCAATCTCGAACGCTCGCTCAAAATCGGCGATGAACTCGGCGGCCATATCGTCTCGGGTCACGTTGATGGGCTGGGCGAAATCCTGTCGATCACGCCGGAAGGTGGCTCGCAACGTTTCCGCATCCAGGTCCCCAATGAACTGGCGCGTTTCATCGCTCCCAAGGGCTCGGTCGCCATCGATGGAACCTCGTTGACGGTGAATGATGTCGAGCGCAACGTCTTCGGCGTCAACATCATTCCGCATACGCAAACCGTCACCACCTGGGGTGGCATGGTCCCGGGTCAGAGCGTGAACATTGAAATCGACATGCTGGCGCGCTATGTGGCGCGCCTCACAGAGTACAAGCCGACATGAAAACCGAACGCCAGGCGGCTCCCGCCGAGAAGATCAGAGCCCACATCCTCATTCTCGAGGCGCGCTTCTATGACGAGCTTTGCGATGAGCTGTGCCTGGGTGCCATCGAGGCCATCGAGCGGGTTGGCGCCACCTGGGAGCGGATGGCCGTTCCGGGGTCGCTTGAGTTGCCGGGCGCCATCGCCATTGCCCACGAAACCGGGCTCTACCATGGCTATGTCGCCCTGGGCTGCGTGTTGCGTGGCGAGACCACGCACTATGATATCGTTGCCAACGAAAGTGCCCGTGGCATCCTGAACCTTACGCTCGAAGGCCTGTGCATCGGCAATGGCATTCTAACTTGCGAGACCATGGACCAGGCCTGGGCCCGCGCCAAGGTTGATGACATGAACAAGGGTGGCGGTGCCGCCGATGCCGCCCTGGCGATGATCCGGTTTTCCCGTTTGATGGGTTCCAAGGTGCAGGCTTGACCGAAAAACGCCGTGGCAAGCCGGTCGAACGCGCTGCCGCACGTCTGGGCGCGGTGCAGGCCCTTTATCAGATGGATCTCTCGGGCTCCGACGTCGGCGAGACGCTGGCGCAGTTTTCGGCGCGCGCCTCCGGCGATGATTTTGACGCTGGCCAATGCGGTGAGGCTGATTACAAGCACCTGCGCGAAGTGGTGGATGGCGCGGTGCGTGAGCAAAAAACCATTGACCCTGCAGTCGATCAGATCCTCGACAAGGCCTGGCCTTTGCACCGGCTCGACTCCACCGTGCGCGCCATCCTGCGTGCCGGGGCCTATGAGCTGATGTTCATGGAGCGCGTTCCCGCCCGCGTGGCGATCAGCGAATATGTCGATGTCGCAGATGCGTTTTTTGGGGCCGAAGAGCCGCGTTTCATCAACGGCGTACTCGACAAGCTGGCGCGGCTGCGGCGGCCGGACGAGTTCAAGGCGTGAGTGCCTTAGCCGAATTCGACGATACCAAAGCGCGGAAAAATGCCGCCGTGCTGGCGGTGGCGCAGGCGATCTATGGCGCGGTGACGATGGCCGTTGTGGTGACCGCCGGACTTGTCGGTTTTCAGCTTTCACCCGATCCGGCGTGGGCGACACTGCCGCTGTCGATGATGATCATCGGCACTGCAACAACAACTTTTCCGATCTCACTGATGATGAAGCGCGTCGGCCGCCGCACCGGCTTTGTCGCCTGCGCCCTGGCAGGGGCGTGCGGCGGCCTGTTAGGCGCCTATGCCATCTACGAGCGCAGTTTCGCATTGTTTTTGGCTGGCGCGTTTCTTATTGGCATCTATCAGGCCTCCGCATCTTACTACCGGTTCGCCGCTGCCGATCTCGCCAGCCCGGCGTTTCGACCTAAGGCAATTTCCTGGGTGATGACGGGTGGCATCGTCGCCGCAATCTTCGGGACGCTGCTGGTGAATGGCACCGTTGACCTGTTTGCGCCCGTAACATTCGCCGGAACCTGGGCGGCGATGGCCGGGTTGGCCCTCGTCGCCGCCGTGATCCTTTTTGCCGTGGATATTCCGTACAAGGAGGAAATTGCATCCGCGACAGGGCGGCCACTCGGAGTGATCGCCCGCCAGCCGCGCTACGTCGTGGCGGCGCTGACCGGCATGCTGGCCTATGGCATCATGATGCTGGTGATGACCGCGACGCCGGTGGCCATGCTGGGCTGCGGCTTCAGCGTCAAGGATTCGGGCTGGGTCATCCTGTGGCACGCACTTGCCATGTTCGTGCCGAGCTTCTTCACCGGAAGCTTGATTACCCGTTTCGGAGCCGCTCGAATTTCGGCGATCGGCATGGTATTGCTGGTGGGTGCCGCCGTGTCGGGACTCTTAGGGATACGCTTCGAGAATTTCGCCGTTGGACTGGTGTTGCTGGGCTTGGGCTGGAACTTCGGTTTCATCGGCGGCACGACACTGCTGACCACGACCTATGAGCCCGCCGAACGCAACAAGGCGCAAGGCCTGAACGACTTCCTGGTCTTCGGCACCACGGCACTGACCTCGCTCAGCGCCGGCAAACTGCTGGCCTGGTTCGGCTGGGATGCCGTCAACTACGCCGTCTTCCCGATGGTGGCGCTGGCCTTGGCGATGATCGCCTGGCTGGCCATGCAAAAGCGCGCCATGCCCGCCTGATGTGGCAGACAAGAAAAGGAGCAATCCACCTGGATCGCTCCTTTCACGATTGTTTGAGTTTCCGTCAGTGGGTGACGCGGCGCCTCATGCGTGCCAGCATACCCGTGCCGAACAAAGCGCTGAGCAGTAACATGCCAGCGGCTGGAACCGGTACCGAAGGCACCTCATCCGGAAGCAGATTGCCGGTGACCAGATTCTGGCTTTTGTGACCCACAGATTCCAAGAAGGTCAGGTTGTAATTGCCAGTTGGCAGATCGCCGAGTCCATCCAACAAGCTGTTTGCTGTCGAAAGTGCAGCGGCGTTACCCGAAGTCGCCCAGAAACCCCCGATACCCCCGACCGTCACATCAAACAGGCTGTCGGTCTCGTAGATGAGTTCCCACAACGCCAGTTGGAAGCCTGCTGAATTGCTTCCCACGCTGAGGTCCAGGCCAAACAAACCGGTGTTGAACAGTGCTTGGATGTTGTCGGTCTGCGTCGTCGTCAGCACCACGCCACTAGCGGCAAATGGCGTTGTGGTAGGGTTGTAGTTCTGACCATCGCTGATATAGGTGTAAATATCGAGGCACCAGGCGGTAAAAGTTTCCACCGCGCTGTCGCCGCTGATGTCGCCTTGCAGCGCAAAGCCACCGGCGCGTGTCCCAATGTCACGCGGCGATAGGATGTGAACAGCGGCAGAACCGTTCAACCCAAAGATGTTACTCGGATTCTGATATGTGAGTGTCGCTGCCGAAGCAAGGCTTGGGGCAAACAACACCGCTCCTGCCAAAGCCAAGGCTTTGACCGATCGAGCGAACTTCATGGTACTTCTCCTAATTCTTAGTCGAGTCTTAACGTTTCGCCCCATCTTGTCATAAATTGGCACAGCTTCTGGTAGTCTGTCAAAATTAATAAAAATCGTTGGTGAACTCCGGAAGACGGGCCGATCGCCAGCGAGTTCGCGTTACCGAGCTACTCAAACGCCGTTGGCCCACCACCCTTTGAGAGGTGGCAGGCCAGAAGTATGCAATTGAGCTGATTGCCCCGGACGGGTGCCCGGATCAGTTGGTGGGATCGGGTTCGATGACCTTGATCGAACCAACCAGCGAGGCCGGATCACCAACGCCGCGGCGTGGTATCTTGCACTTCAGGGTGAGGGTGCCGTCAACCGGCACAACGCCCGGGATGGCGAGCGACAACACCTGGCCAGCCGAATTCGTGCCGGCCGTAACGGCAGCGGCACCGGGTGCGCCGGTTACACCAGCGCGGGAAACCGGTGTCAGGCTACACGAGAAATTGCCGTCGCCGAGTATCACCGAGCTATGGTCGACAACCGTGACTTGCACCGCTGTCGGCTTGAGGTCCGTCCGGTCACGGTTGATGGCGCAGTACGTGGTGACTGCGAGTACGGACGAGTTGTTGTTCATGGTGCCGGCAGTTGCGCCGGGGGTCCCGCCGCTGCAGATGCTGGCGGCTTGATAGACCTTGGTGTCGGCAAGGGCACTGCCTGTCAACACGGCGAACACTCCACCAGTCATGGCGAGGACGGAGGCGATTTTCGATACAGTGTTTTTCATGATGCGTTTCCTTGTTCTGTTCGTGGTTCGACCTAGGAGCTTATGACCGGCCCCCGCCAAAACTGTCACATTTCCCGTCACGGCGATGTTCCGTGCGAAACAGACACTAACTGTGCTTCCAAACTAAGACTTGGAGGAAGTCTTGATATTCGCTTGAGAAGTGCTTGATTTGCGTGTCTGGGTCTTGGTTCTTGGGGATTGCTTATGCTTTACAGCTTCGACCGCTATTGCGTGGATGTGAAAAGCCGCGAGCTCAGAACCGGCGAGGCATTGATCGAAGTGGAACCGCAAGTCTTCGACCTTCTGGTCTATCTGATCGCGAACCGCGACAAGGTCGTCAGCAAGGATGAGCTGTTTCAAGCCATCTGGGGTGGACGGGTGGTCTCCGACTCTGCCTTGAACAGCCGCATCAATGCCGCGCGTAACGCCCTGGGCGACACCGGCGCCAACCAGAACCTGATCCGCACCAGTGCCCGCAAGGGCTATCGATTCGTCGGCCTGTTGAATGACGAGACCGGAAGCTCCGAGCCGATTCGCCCGGAAGAATTACGCGAACTGCGCCAGGAGGTTCGATTCTGCACCTCCGCCGATGGGCCTCACATCGCCTATGCGACGGTGGGTGAAGGCATGCCGCTGGTGAAAGCCGGCAACTGGCTGAACCATCTCGAGCATGACTGGAACAGCCCGGTGTGGAGTCACTTGCTGCACTGGCTGGCCCGCCACAACCAGCTGATCCGCTACGACGCCCGTGGCAACGGTCTTTCGGACTGGGACATCGGCGAGGTGACGCTCGACAGTTTCGTGGCCGACCTGGAGGCCGTGGTTGAGGCGCAAGGCCTCAGGCGGTTCAATCTGTTTGGCGTCAGCCAGGGCTGCGCGGTGTCGATCGCCTATGCCGTCAAACACCCCGAGCGCGTCAACAAGCTTGTGCTCTATGGCGGCTTCGCGCTGGGCCGCCGCATGCGCGGTACGCCCATCGACGCTGAACAGGCCGAGGCCATGCTGACGCTGATGCGCACCGGCTGGGGCCAGGAGAACCCGGCCTTCCGCCAGATCTTCACGTCGCTGTTCATTCCCGGCGCCACGCCGGAACAAATGGAGTGGTTCAACAATCTCCAGCGCGTTACCACGTCGGCCGAGAACGCCGTCAAGATGCGGCTGGTCTCAGACTATATGAATGTTGCCGATCTGTTGCCGCGTGTGAGAGCGCCTACGCTCGTCATGCATTGCCGCGACGATGCCGTGCAACCCTTCGACGAAGGCCGGCGCATTGCTGCGGGCATTCCCGGCGCCCGCTTTGCTGCACTTGAGGGCCGCAATCACCTGATCCTCGAGTCGGATCCCGGCTGGCCGCGCTTCCAGTCGGAAGTCGCGGCCTTCTTGGCAAGATGAACGTTCTCAGACGATCAGAATATCGTTGAAGGTCATTGTGGCACCGGCCTGCAAAGTGGCCATGATCGTGGCGGCGTCGCCACCTTGGCCGTCGGCATCGTAGCGTAGAATGCCAGTGTCGGTTTCATAGAGGAAGCGGACATTGCCAGACTGGGCCACAGCGGCGGCTGATGACTGGAACATGTTGGCGGTGATTGACCCCGCCGCCAGGCCGCCGAAGGCTGCGCCGTCGAACTCGACACGGTCGTTGTTGCCAGCACCCGTTGACGAGAAATCTGCAATGGTGTCGCCGCTGTCGGTGAGAGCGTTGAAGACGAAGGCATCGTTGCCTGCCCCGCCGGTCAACGAATCAGCCCCCTTGCCGCCCAGAAGATCGTCGCTGCCGGTCTCGCCGTAGAGCGTGTCGTCGCCGGAATTGCCCTTCATATCGTCGTTACCTACACCGCCGAACACGGTGTCGTCGCCCTTGCCGGCAGAGACAGCGTCTGCGCCTTCGCCGCCATAGACCTGGTCATTACCAGACAGCCCGAGGATCGCATCGGCACCTTCCCCGCCACTGATGATGTCGCCAAGCGCGTCGTGACCGTAAAGCGTGTCAGCTTCCGCAGTTCCGTCGATCACGCCATCGCGCGGGTCGATGATCTGTTGACGGATGAAACCATCGACCTGGTTGCTCCACACCACGACGATGCGGCCATCGTCGAGTTCGGTGATGCGCGAGTCGTAGTCCGAACCGCTGCTATGGGTGTTGACCGTGAACTGCCCGCCCACCCGGTCTCCGAAGGCGTCGAACATCTGGCCTGAAATGTTGCGGTCGCCGGTGGCGCTGTCATCCCAGGTGACAAGGAAGCCGCCATTGTTGAGAGCCAGAACATCGGGCCTTGCCTGGAGATTTTCGAACATCGAGTTGACGGTGATTTCACCGCTCAATGCCGTGCCGTCGGCGGCATACATCTTGGCATGCACGCTGTAACTGTTCTTGTCAGGCGTATCGTTGCCGCTGTTGTCGTGCCAGACGACAACAAATCCGCCGTTGGCCATGGCCACCACCTGCGGGCCGAAATCCATGCCAGACACCGCACCCGCCACATCGATGGACGCGGTATCGGTCACGACAGTCGGTTGTGCGAGCGTCGCATCGACAGAGAAAATCCGCAAGCGGAAGGTATTGGTCTGGCTATCGATCCAGACGGCGGCGAGGTCGTTGTTATATTCAGAGAAGGCAATGTTGACCGAGTGCTGGGAGCCGGCGGTCAGGTCTGAGTTCAGTTTGAAAAATGTCGAACCGCCGTTGATCGCACCCGCCGTGCCGGTGCCCGTGTTGCGCATCTGCAGATAGATGTCGCCGTCGCCAAATGCGTCGCTCTCGGCCAGGAAAATGTAGCTCCCGCCACGGGTGATCGACTCGCTGTTTTCAGCCAGGGCGGTGCTGGACTGGTCCCATTGCGTGGTCCGCACCACATTGCCGTCGGCATCGAATTGCTCGTACCACGAGTCACCGGCATTGGCGCTATTGGTGAAACCGGCGGCAAAACCACCATCGGCCAGCGCTGTCAGGGTGATGCTGGTCTTGTCAGCACCAGTGACACTTGCGCCGATTTCAAACACATCGCCGATCGGCTTACCCGACGCATCGAACTTCTGCGCTTCCACGGTGTCGCCGTCCTGCTGGATCCACGAGACGATGTAGCTGCCGTCGCTGAGCGTGGTGACATCAAGTCCCTTGTCGCTGTTGGCGAAGACCAATGCGTGGGCGTCGGCGACGATGGTCTCATTGCCCCATTTGCGGATTGTCATTTTCGTTTCCTCTTGAAGTTGGTTGGCGGCGCAATAAGGAACAGGCGCGCAATCGCCTGTGACGGCCGTCACAAACCGCACGAAAATGTAAAGTTTATTTCAGCCCAGGCTTTTCATGTGCGATTTCGTTCATGGATTTCAGCGACTCGAGAAATCCGAATTCAAACCGCGACACGCCTATCGATGGTGAACTGGTCGAGGCCATGTTGCCCCTGATGCGTACTGGCTCGGGTCAGGAAAACTCGGCCTTCCGCCAGTTCTGCACCTCGCTGTTCATGCCCGGCGCCCGCTTTGCCGCGCTTGAGGGCCGCAATCACCTGATCCTCGAGTCGGATTCCGGCTGACCGCGCTTCCAGTCGGAAGTCGCGGCCTTCTTGGCGAACTGACCTGGCGATTGCGCGCTGCAGTCACCTGGCATTCAAATGATGAAGATGTCACCTGCTGTCAGCGTTGCATCTTGCTGCAAGGTGGCAATGACAATGGCGTCCTGACCGCCCTTGCCATCGGCATCAAAGCGCAGAATTCCGGTATCGGTTTCGAACAGGAAACGGATGTTGGAATTTGCTGCTTCTGCCGCATTTGACGACTGAAAGCGGTTGGCTGACAATTGACCATCGCCAAGGCCGCCGAACGCCGCGCCGTTAAATTCGAACCGGTCATCGCCGCCATTGTGGTTCGTGAAATCGATGATGCCATCACCACCCTCATTGCGGGCGATGTAAGTGAACGTATCGTTTCCGGGGCCGCCTGCAAGCTTGTCGGCACCCTCGCCACCGGAGAGAACATCATTCTCGCCATTGCCATTGAGC
>JANLTS010000525.1:0-5536 GCA_031363045.1 Hyphomicrobiales bacterium | reverse complement strand
CGACGAACAGGCTCTTCGGCCGGGTGTAGAGTTCATAGGGCGCGCTGACCTGCTCGATCCGGCCCTGGTGCATCACCACGATCCGGTCGGACAGCGCCAGCGCTTCGGACTGGGCATGGGTGACGAACACGAAGGTGAGCCCAAGCGAGCGCTGCAGCAGCTTCAGCTCGTTCTGGATGCTCTTGCGCAGGTTTGCATCGAGCGCGCCGAGTGGTTCGTCGAGGAGCAGAATATCGGGCTCCACCACCAAGGACCGCGCCAGCGCGATGCGCTGGCGCTGGCCGCCGGAAAGCCGCTCCGGCCGCTGGCTGGCGACATCCGTGAGGCCGAGCTTGTCAAGAATGCGGTCGACCTTCTTGTCGCGCTCCGCCGGCGCCATGTTCTTCACGTCGAGACCGAAGCCGATATTGTCGCGCACCGTCATGTGCGGAAACAGCGCGTAATTCTGGAAGATCATCGAGGTCGGGCGCTGCTCCGGCAGCAGGTCATTGATGCGTTTCCCGCGAATAAAAATATCGCCCGATGAAATACCCTCGAAGCCCGCCACCATGCGCAGCGTCGTGGTCTTGCCACAACCCGAAGGTCCCAGGAATGCGATGAACTCGCCCTTGTCGACATCGAGATTGAAGTCGATCACGGCGGCGGTGCCGTTATCGTAAACCTTGCCGATGTGCGAGAGTTGCAGGTCGTATGCCAAGCGAACTTTTTTCCTCTGTAGACTGAGTATCCAGCCGGGGCATCGAAACCCCGGCTGGCCGATCGTCAAATCAGGCCGAGAGGAACTCGTCCCACTTCTGGATCAGGTAGTCATACTCGTCCGGCCACTGATGCCAGTAGGCGACACTGCCAGCCCGGGTTTCGAGCGAGCCGCCGTCGCGGAGATCGCCTTCCTTGATGCCGCGGTCAGGAGCGCCAACCCAAGGCTTGCCCTCGTACCAGAAGGCATACTTGGCGGCAGGCATCGCATCCTTGACGTTGGTGGTGGGCGAGTAATAGCCCTGCTCCGACACGGTGATGGCGGGCGGACCCGACAGCCAGTAATCGGTATAGGCGACAACCGCGTCCATGTTCGGCGTGCCGGTGATGGCGGAGTTGCCGATCGCCCAGCCGCGATAGCCTTCCTTCACCGTGGCGTAGGAACATTGCACGCCTTGCGCCTTCACTGCCATGACGGCCGGTTGCCAGGCGTCGGCGAGGATCATCTCGCCCGAAGCCAGCAAGTTGACCAATTCGCCGAAGTCGCCCCACAGGGCGCGGAACTGACCTTCCTTCTTCTTGGAGATCAGGAACTTCGAGGCTTCGTCAATGTTCGCTTTGTCCGGGTTACCGGGGTTCGGCGCCTTGATGAGGCCCAGCGTATCCATGGCGAGCACTGCCTGACCGAAAGCAATGAGTGGATCGACGTTGAGGCCGGTCTTGCCTTTGAACTTCGGGTCGAACAGCGCCGTCCAGGTCGAGGCTTCCTCGGCCGAGACGAGATCGGGACGGTAGCCGATCGAATCGTAGTTATAGACGGTTGGTACCATCCACAGTTCGGTCTGCGCATCGTCTTTCCAAATCTGACCGGCAATCTGCGCGCGCTTTTCCCACTTGTCGCTGGGCTTGGTGAAGGTATCGCGGATGTTACCCCAGTTCTTCATGGCCGAGGTCGGGATCGCCTGGATTTTCTCGGTGGCGATCACCGCCGGCAGGCGCTCGCCAATCGTCTCCCAGACGTCATAGGCAGAGGTGCCAGAGAGCAGTTCGGTCTGGGTGTTGGGGAAAATGTCGGCCTTGCCGGAAACAGCCTTGACGCCAGACTTTTCCTTGAAGTCGTTCAGGATGCGCTCTTGCACCGTGACCGACAGGCCGACGGTGCGCAGTTCCTGTTCGGCGAGGCCAGCGGCGAACGCCTGTTGTGCGCCCCACGGCGCAAACGGAGCGCCAGCCGCCACCGCCATGCTGCCGGCCGTCCCTTGCAGGAACCGGCGCCGGGAAAGATGATAGTCACGCATTGTAGTCTCCTCCTTGTGTTATCGCTTGCAATTCGATCACGACGTTCTCTGCCTCGTCAGTACCGGCCGACGAGCAGGCCACCGTCAACCACCACCACTTGCCCGGTCATGTAGCGAGCGGCGTTGGATGCCAGAAACTGGATGACATCGGCGATGTCCTCGGGCTCACCGATACGGCCCATGGGAATGAACGCACCGGCCTTGTCGGCGTCCGGCCCCAGCGAATGCTGCTTCGAAAGCAGCTGCGCTGTGCGGATGTAACCCGGTGCGATGCCATTGACGCGGATGCCATCGCGCGCCAGTTCGACGGCAAGGCCGCGCACCAGGCCGACGACACCGGCCTTGGCGGAGGAATAGTGCACGTGCTCATCCCAGCCATAGGCGATGCCCATGATCGACGAGACGCAGACGATTGACCCTGTCTTTGCGCGTTTCATGGCAGCGATCGCTGGCCGCACCACACGGAAGATGCCTTTGAGATCGATGTCGAAGGTGTAATCCCACTTCTCGTCCGAGAGTTCGGCCAGCGGCACCTTGTGGGCTATTCCGGCATTGGCGACGATGGTCGAGATGGCGCCGTGCCGCTTCTCGATTGACGCCACCAGCGCATCAGCCTGCTCGGTCGAACGCACGTCGAGCCTGTGGAACTCGGCGGCGCCACCGGCCGCGATAATCTCGACCGCAACTGCGTTGCCCTCTGCCTCCAGCACATCGGTGACGATCACACGATGCCCCGCCTTGCCGAAGGCCTTGGCCGTGGCCCGGCCAATGCCGATGCCGGCGCCGGTGATCAGGACGATGCCGCTCATAACATCACATCTCCGGAATTAGGGCCGATGGTCTGGCCGACGAACAACGAGGCTTCCGTGGAACACAAGAAGGCGACAGCGGCGGCCACCTCATCGGCCTCGCCGAAACGGCCCAAGGGCAGTTCGGCGGACTTGCGTTTCCGCCAGGCTTCCGAAAGACCCATCACCAAAGGCGTGTTGATCGGCCCCGGTGCCACGGCGTTGACGCGCACGCCGTCGGCACTCACTTCGCGCGCCAGCGCCTTGGTCATGCCGATGATGGCGGCCTTGGCGCCCGAATAGTGAACGAGATCAACACCGCCAATCTGCCCCAGTTGAGAAGCGATGTTGACAATGACGCCGGATTTCCGCGCCAGCATGCCTCGCAACACGCCACGGGTACAAAGATAGGTGCCGCGCACATGCACCGCGAACATGCGGTCGAATTCGGCGGGCTGCAGGTCGACGAAGCGCGATTGATGCACGTGTCCGGCATTGTTGACCAGATGTGTGCAGGGACCGAATTTCATTTCGCAGGCTGCAACGATCTGCGCGACGTCGGCTTCCTTTGAGACATCGCCCTCAACGGCATGCGCAGTCTTGCCGATTTCAGTTGCAACCGCCTTTGCGGCATCGAGGCGAAAATCATTGACGATGACGTTGTAGCCGTCCTTCGCCAGCCTGATGGCAATGGCGCGGCCAATGCCCGATCCGGCGCCGGTGACAATCGCGTTCTTCACGTGATGTCCTCCTGCATGGCAATCTTCCTGGCACGGCGGACACTGAGTGACATCAAGATGGCGTAGACCGAAAGCAGCGCAAAGGAGAACACCGTGGTCAGCACGCCAAAGGCAAAGACGTTGGGATGGATCTCGACCGAGAACGTTCCATAGATCGCCAGCGGCAAGGTCTGGTCGCGGCCACTGGCAAACAGTGTGCGCGAGAATTCGTCATAGGACAGCGTGAAGGCAAACAGCATGGCTGACAACACGCCGGGGAAGATCAGCGGGAAGGTCACTTTGCGAAAGGTGCGCCACGGCGAGACGCCAAGCGACCACGAGGCTTCCTCGACCGAACCGTCAAAGCGGTTGAGGATCGCCAGCATGACAAGGAAGGCGAAGGGGAAAGTATAGACAACGTGAGTGACGAAAGCCGTGCTCCACCAATGGCGTTCGATGCCGATGATGTTATTGGCCAGCAGCGAGGTTCCAAGCCCGGTCAAAACGCCCGGCACCATCATGCCGAGCACGATCAGATAGAACACCAGGCTCGAGCCCTTGAACTTCTTGCGGAACGCCTGGGCCGACATGACGCCGAGCACGGTTGATGTCACCATGGTCATGAAGGCCAGGGTCAGCGAACGGAACAGCGACTGGCCAAGCGGCAGTGGCGCGATGCGCGATGGCGGCACGAGGCCGAAGATGTGGCGGTACCAATAGGTCGACCACTCGATGATCGGGAACTGTGGACCGCCTTCTGGGCCTTGTTGGAAGGAGAGAATTCCCAGCACGAAGAATGGCCCGTAGAGGAACAGGATGAACAGCACCACATAGACGGCGAGGATCGGCTTGAGGACGCGCGACTCCATGGTTCAGAGTTCCCGCTTCAGATCGACGATGCGCAGGAAGCCGGCGATCACCAGTCCCATGACAAGCGTCAGGATGACACCAACCACCGACGCCAATGCCCACTTCAGCGAGCCCACTTGCGTCACGATGATGTTGCCGAGCAGGTTGACCTTGCGGCCCGAGAGTGCCGCCGAGGTGGCGAACTCGCCCAGCACCATGACGCTGACGAAGATGGCACCAACCACGACGCCGGGCAGGCTCAAGGGAAATATGATCTTGGCAAAAATCCGCCAGAAGCCAGCACCCAGATCGCGCGCCGCCTCGATGATGTTGGGATCGATGCGGCCCAGCATGAAGGCGATCGGCCCCACCATGAACACCACATAGATCTGCGTCATGCCGATGATGACCGACAGTTCGGTGAACAACAGTGCCTCGATCGGTTGCGAAATGATGCCGGCCTTCTGCAGCAGGATGTTGATGGCGCCTTCCTTGCCGAGCATCGGACGCCAGGCGAGCACACGGATCAGAAACGACGTCCAGAACGGTATGACGCAGATCACCAGCAACACCGTCGACAGCGTCTTGTTCTTGACGAAAAGGCCGACGAACTTCTCGGCAAACTGCATGACACGTAGAGCCTTGCGATAGCCCTCGGGCATGGGCATGCCGAAGTTGCGATGCTGGCGCTCGCGGGTGGTTCGACCCTTCTGATGACCGATGACGACGACGGGCTCGCCCCGAAATCGGGCGACGCCACAGATCAGGGCAGGATCGTCGGCGAACTTCCGATCGCCGTGCATCTCGAAGAAATCGTCGAAGACCCGCTCGATGTAGTCGAGTGTATAGGGACGATCCGCGTGTCGCGCGAGTCGCACCCGAGCCATCGCCGTCGGCGGTCCCGCGTCCGGATCGGGCTCGAACGCGTCGGGTTCCGAGACGTCCTCTCCATTCACTTTCGGTCTGGCGTTCTCCGGCATGGTTTCAGGCGACATGCGGCGCGCAGGCGCTCCAGATGGGGTCAACGGCGCGATCTCCTCGGCGGTGAAAGGTAAAGGACACCGGCATTGGTGTCCGCGACACAAGTAACAGGATTCGGGGCTCATGGCAACGCGGGCTCTGTGTCTCCGTGTCTCTGCGTCGGACCTCTGCGTCTCTGCGAGTAATTCTTCCGAGGAGAAAAAAG
>JANLTS010000522.1:0-3193 GCA_031363045.1 Hyphomicrobiales bacterium | reverse complement strand
AAGAACAAGGACATGGCGCTGAAGTTCATCCAGTACATCATGAGCCCCGAGGGCCAGGCTAGGCTTGCCACCTCATCATGCTATTGGGGTATGCCCGCCAGCACCAAGGCAGCACTCACCGATGAACAGAAAACGACCCTGCGCTTTGCCGAACAACCGGAATTCCTGAAGCGGGCGCAGAGTTATCCCGCTCCATCAGAAGATCTCGACAAGAAGATGCAGGACATGTGGACCGAAATGCTGCAGGCGCAGTGAACGCTTCCACGCAAAACCGTATCGGCTGGGCCAGCGTCACACCGGCAGTGCTGTGGACGCTGGTCTTCTTCTGCGTGCCGTTCGTGGCAATGGCGGTGGCGAGCCTTTACCCCAAGGGCGCTGACGGCCTGAGTCTTGCCAATTACACGCAGTTCTTCGCCAATCCGAGCTATTGGCGGGCGCTGACCAATTCGCTCGAGGTGACGGCCATGGTGACCGTGATTTCGGTGCTGCTGGCCTATCCGTTTGCGTGGATTCTGGCTTTCGTGGTGCCAGAACGCTGGCAGCGGTTGGCGCTGATGCTGGCGGTGCTGCCGTTCTGGACGTCATACGTCGTGCGCTCCTATTCCTGGTTGCTGGTGTTGGCGGAAAAGGGTGTTGTCAATTCGGCGCTTGTCAATATCGGATTGTTGGCTGAGCCCATCCAGCTCGCCAATACGCGGGGCGCCACCATTATCGGCTTCGTGCATTTCTTCGTCATGCTGCTGACGCTGACGATCTTCGCCAATTTGAAGCAGCTTTCTCCCAACTATGCCAAGGCGGCGGCCGATCTCGGCGCTTCGCCACTGCAGAGCTTCATCCATGTCATCCTGCCGTTGACGCTGCCCGGCATCATGGTCGGGACTTTCCTAACCTTCGTGCTGGCCATCGGCGACTATATCACGCCACAGATACTGGGCGGCAACAACGAGTTGCTGATGCCGCAGCTGATCATGATGCAGATCGGACGGCGCGGTGATTTCGCGTCTGCCTCGGCGCTGTCTATCATTCTCATGGCGGTGGTGACGGTCGCTTATTTCGCCTGCGCCCGCTGGCTGAAAATCGAGCGGGCGTGATGGTCCGCGCAGTTTCCATCCTCTATGCCACTATCCTCTATGGTTTCATCTTCCTGCCCGTGGCGGTTCTGGTGCTGTTCTCATTCCAGGGCACGCTGTTTCCCATTCCACCCTTCAATGGACCCAGTTTGCGCTGGTATGAAGCGGTTTTGGGCGACGAGCGGCTGACGGCGGGCTTGCTGAACTCCATCCTTGTCGCCGTCGTAACCTCGGCCATCGCCACGTTTCTGGGTTTTCTCTCGGCCTGGGGCTTCGCGCGGTTTCCGCTTCCGGGCTCGGCTTTCCTCCGTGGGCTGATTACCTTACCACTGACGGTGAGCTACCTCATCATTGGCATGGGGCTGCTGATCTTCTTCAACTGGATCGGCCTGCCGAAGTCGCTGGTGGCGGCGGGCATTGGGCATGTGGTGATCAACCTGCCGCTGTGCTTTGCCATCATCTATTCGCAGATGGGCGATCATCAGGCCAATATCGAGCGCGCGGCGAGAGATCTAGGCGCCCGGGAATGGCAAGTGCTGACACTTGTGACCGCGCCCATGCTGTGGCCTGCCCTGTTCGCCAGTTTCTTCCTGGCGATGACCTTCTCGTGGGATGAATTCGTCATCGCCTTCCTGCTGACGCGCTTCGATACGACGCTACCCGTCGAAATCTGGAACCTGCTGCGGGCTGGGCTCAACCCCAAGACCAATGCGGTCGGTGCGCTGGTGTTCGGCGTATCGATCATTCTCGCCATCCTCTTCGAACTTGTCGCATTCAGAAAGCGTGCCGCATGACTGCTCTCGCCGCCGCCGAACACATCTCGCATCAATTCGGACCTGTGACGGTTCTGGACGACGTTTCGCTGACGATTGCGGGGGGAAGCTACACGGTGCTGCTGGGGCCATCGGGCTCGGGCAAGACGACGCTGCTGTCGATTCTTGGTGGTTTCCTGCACCCAGCGCGAGGCCGCGTGCTGATCAATGGCGTTGATTGCACCGGCATGACGCCAGCCAGGCGCCCAACGGCCACGGTGTTTCAGGACTATGCGCTGTTTCCGCACATGAGCATCGGCGCCAATGTGGGCTTCGGGTTGCGCATGAAGGGTGTGGCCAAGGGATCGCGCGAGACACGGGCGCGCGATATGCTGGCGATCGTCGGGCTGGCGCAATCGTTCGACAAGAAACCGCATCAATTGTCGGGTGGCCAACGGCAGCGCGTGGCGCTGGCGCGGGCCCTGGTGGTCGAGCCCGCCGTGCTGCTGCTCGACGAGCCGCTGGGGGCACTCGATCTCAAACTTCGCCGCCAGATGCAGGACGAGTTGAAGGCCATACAAAAACAGGTGGGCACCGCCTTCGTCCATGTCACCCATGACCAGGAAGAGGCCATGGCACTGGCCGATCACTGCGTGGTCATGAACCAGGGCCGCATTGAAGATGAAGGAACCCCGGAACGGGTTTACGCCCAGCCCGCCACGCGCTTCTCAGCCACCTTCATGGGTGAAAGCACGCTTATTTCCGGCGAAGTCACCAGCGTCACCGGCAATGCGATTTCCATAAACACCGCCTTCGGCACCCTGCCCATCATCGCCACCGCCGAAGAAGGCGCCAAAGTCACGCTCGCAATCCGCCCTGAACACCTGCGGCTCATCCGCGATTCACGCAGCATCTCCTTCGGCAGCGCTGAGGTCACCGCCGTCATTTTCCAGGGGAGCTTCAAGCGCGTCGTCGCCGTGTCCAACACCCTGTCAGGCCCCACCTTTGTTGCCAAAATTCCGGCGACGCACGAAGTGGCGGTTGGCGATACGGTCACCCCCTGCTGCCATATCGAAAACCTGCTCTTGCTGACGAAATAGCCATGGCACGCGTCAAGGCCCATGACTGGTATGAAACCATCCGCATGGCCGATGATGTCACGCTGATCCACGAACCCTGGATCAAGCCCTTCTTCCGTTGCAACATGTGGCATGTCCGCGGCCGCGACCGTGATCTTCTTTTCGATACGGGCCTTGGCCATTTTAGCCTGCGCAAACATGTGGCGCTGGTCGCCGAACGCCCCCTGCTCTGCGTCGCAAGCCACACGCATTTCGATCACATCGGCTGCCACCATGAATTTCCGGATCGCTG
>JANLTS010000158.1:0-2246 GCA_031363045.1 Hyphomicrobiales bacterium | reverse complement strand
CCGCGAACACCATTTTCCGTCGGAACTTTCCGGCGGCCAGCAGCAGCGCGTGGGCATTGCGCGGTCGCTGGCCGTGGAACCGGAAATCTGGTTCCTTGATGAGCCGTTCTCGGCGCTCGATCCGCTGATCCGCCGCGAGATGAGGATCGAACTCATGCGCCTGCAGAGAGTGTTGCGGAAGACCATCGTCTTCATTACCCACGACTTCGTTGAAGCCATCCGCCTGGCTGACCGCATCGCCATCATGAAGGATGGCGAAATCATCCAGATCGGAACGCCCGAGGAACTGGTGATCAACCCGGCCACGGACTATGTGGCGGAATTTACCCGCGATGTGAATCGCGCCAAGGTGCTCTCGGCGCAGAGCCTCATGCAGCCCGCTTCACCCGCCGCCGCGAAATATGTGAGCGTCGATGCCGCCGCGAAGATCGTCAGTTTCGCTGCGGCAATTGTCGAATCGGACAAGCCTTTTGCCGTGACCGGCGACAAGGACAAGATCATCGGCGAAGTGACGCCCAGGGCGGTGATCGATCTTCTCTCCGGCCGGGGCTGGAGTTCGGCCGCATGAGCGATGTGGCTCTGACACCCGTGCGCGTGGCCCAGCCCGCAAGTCTCGCGCGCTGGATCGTTCCGGGTGCCATCGCCGCCGCCCTGCTGATCTATGTTCTGCGCGATTCGCTTCCCGGCCTCAGCAAATATCCCGATGCGCTGATCATCCCGTTCAAGGACTGGATTGCGGCAGCGATGACATGGATCAAGGTGAACTTCTCGTGGTTCACGCGCTCGATCACCGCCATCATGGATGTGCCGCTGCGCTTTGCTTTCAATCTGCTGGCCAAGGGCTTCAAGTTCGGCAGCGGCGAAACCCAATGGGTTCTGCCGCGCCTGTCCTGGGTGGGTGTCACGCTACTCATGGCCTGGTTGGGTTACATCTATGGCGGGTTGCGGCTGGCGCTGCTGTGCGGATTGGGCTTCCTCGCACTAGCCGTGTTCAAGCTGTGGGACAACGCCATGCTGACGCTGGCCCTCATCATCATCTGTGTACCCTTCTGCGTCATCACCGGACTGCTGATCGGCATCTGGGGCTACCACTCCGAACGCGTGAACCGCTGGCTCATCATGCCGATGCTCGACCTGATGCAGACCATCCCGACCTTCGCCTACTTGATCCCCATGCTGCTGCTCTATGGCGCCAGTCCGGTGTCGGCGCTGCTGGCCACGGGCCTGTTCGCCACGCCGCCCATGGTGCGCGCCACGGTGCTGGGCCTCGCCAAGGTGCCGCAGGAAATCAAGGATTTCGCCGACATGGCGGGTTGCACCAGGCGGCAGAAACTGTGGCGCGTGCTGGTGCCCGCTGCCAAGCCTTCGCTCATGCTGGGCGTCAACCAGGTCATCATGCTGGCCCTCAACATGGTCATCATTTCCTCGATGATCGGAGCCGGAGGGTTGGGCTATGACGTGCTTCTGGCGCTCCGTGCGCTGAAGATCGGCCAGGCGATGGAGGCGGGCCTCGCCATCGTCATCATCGCCATCATTCTCGACCGGCTGAGCCAGGCCATTGCCCGCAAGCGCCCCGACGCCGTGGTTTCAACACATGCGTGGATCCGCCATGCCAATCTGCTGATTGCACTTCTGATCCTTGGTCTGACGACGCTTATTGGCTTCGTTGTGCCGGCTTTCACCAAGCTGCCTGACACACTCACCCTGACTTCGGCACCCTACTGGAAAGCGGGTGTCGACTGGCTGACGCTGAATGCCTTCGACTATATTGAGGCGGGCCGCGTCTTCGTGCTGATCTGGTTCCTCAATCCGCTGCGCGCCGCCTTCGAGGCGCTGCCATGGTTCGGCGTTCTGCTCGTCATCGCCGTGCTCGGGTGGCGCCTTGGCGGTTGGGGGCTGGCCCTGATCGTCAGCCTGCTGACGGGTTTTGCGGCGGCAACCGGTCTGTGGGTCGCCGCCATGCAGACGCTCTACCTGTGCGGCGCCTCGGTGCTGGTGGCCTGCGCCATTGGCATACCCGTCGGCCTCTGGGCCTCGCGCAGCGAGCGTGTGCAGGCCATCGTCACGCCCATCATCGACACGCTGCAAACCATTCCGTCCTTCTGTTTCATCATCCCCGTCGTCATGCTGTTCCGCGTGGGTGACGTCACCGCCATGATCGCCACCGTCGCCTTCGCCATCGTACCGGCGATCCGTTACACCAACCATGGCATCCGCCAGGTGCCGCAACAGCTGATCGAGGCTGG
>JANLTS010000150.1:0-1771 GCA_031363045.1 Hyphomicrobiales bacterium | reverse complement strand
TAGCGCAGGATGGTGTTCGATTCCCAGATTGCGGTTTCGCCATCGAGAAGTGTCGGAACCTTTGAGGTCGGATTGAGTGCCTTGTATTCGGCGGTGCCAGTGTTCTCGAACTGCCGTCCATAGTCCTGGCGTTCATATCTGACGCCAAGCTCTTCGAGCATGAACAGCACCTTCTGTACATTGCCGGATGTTTTTCGGCCGAGTAACTTATACATTTCTGTTCCCTATTCCCTGGCAAGCGGCTTGTAGACGATAGCTTCCATTTCAATCTTGGTGTTGATGACGGCTTTCGCCTCCACCGTGGTACGGGCGAGCACGGCGTTGCCGATGCCCTCCTGAAAGGCCTTGTTGTAACGCCCGAAGTCGCGGGTATCTTCGAGATAGGTGGTAATGCGGACGACATCCTGAAGTGTGGCACCCTCGGCGGCGATGATGCGCTCGATGGTTTTCAACGTCGCCAGTGTCTCTTCCTCGATGGTGCCGGAGATCATGTTGTTGTTCTCATCCTTCGGCACCTGTCCGGATACAAAGATGAAGTCGCCAGCGCGGACCGCCGGGTGAAAGGGCAAATTGGGGTTCTTCTTGCCGATGGCGTAGTGCTGTGGTGATTTCCCGGATGTATCGCTCAACTCTTTTGCCTCACATCACGTTGGTTTCAATGATATCGACACCGCCGACGCGATCGACGAGGTAGATGAGGCCACGATCGTCAATGGTGACATCGTTGGATGAAGCCAAAGGCGCTCCAGGCTGGGCATCGGGAACATAGTGGCCGACGTCCTTCGGGCGGAACGGATCGGAAATATCGACAAGCCTTAAGCCCTGCGCGAACCAGGCAAAGGGGATGACGTTGCCGGTGAAGCGCTCGGAGGGCTGATGGCAGCCCATCATCTGCGGCTGCGGCGCCCCGTCGGGGTCCAGCCCCTCCACCTGGAATGTGGCGATGGGCAGCGGGTTGGTTTCTTGCGTGATGTCATAGATCCAGGTGAAGGCCGGCGGTGATGGCCTGAGTTTGGCGACGTCTTCGTCGGCCACGACCATGATGCGACGGCCTTTCAGGTCTTGGGGGATCGGCAACACGGTGTGGGTCGGATGCGGAAAGCTCGGACTGGTGTTGACATGGGCGATGGCGCGTGGCCGGCTCATGTCAGAAATGTCGAGGATGAACAATCCATGGTGCCAATAACTCACGTAGAGCCTGTCGCCCATGCGAATGGGATGGTGGCAGCGCGGCGTCACATAGTCATCCCAAGGGTAGTGTTCGCCGCCTGCCGTCCATTGGCCCGGAATCCACCAGCGGCCGACTTCGCGTGGGTTTGATGGATCACCAAGATCGATGATCATCACAATGTTGCCGGTATAGCCTTCGGCGGTTGGCGAAATATAGGCATAGCGACCATCATAGTCGTAGCGGTGCACGCCCTTTCCGGGCGTCATCCACTTCGATATCAACCTGGGTGCCAGCGGGTTCTTGGTATCATAGATTGCCAAGCCACCGCTGAATGCCTCGGGTCCGCCCTGTCCGAATCGCTCGTGGTTGACGATCATGATTCCGTCCTTGGCCCGCACCTTGTGCGAATGCCAACCAGGCGGAACTTCGACTACACCAAGGACCTTCGGTCTTCGCGGGTCCGATACATCGACCATCGTCGTGCCGCTCGGCGGGCGCATGTGACCGACATAGAGAATCGACCCATCGACCCACACCTGACCGCCACCAGGGCAATCGATATGCGCGACTAACTTCGTGTTGCGGGCAGAGGTCATTCAG
>JANLTS010000126.1:0-2172 GCA_031363045.1 Hyphomicrobiales bacterium | reverse complement strand
TCAGCCTCTTCCTCGATTTCGATGTCGCTGTCGCGGATGATGCGCACCAACCCCTGCCCCAGCACCTCATAGCCCGGGAACAGCCTGAGGATGAACAGGCCCAGCATGTTTTCGAGCGAGATGAAGCGGACGCTGGCAGATGCGTCGGTCTGCGGCAATCGGATGAAGCGGTCGAGCTGTTGCGGAATCGGCAGCAGGGCCCGCATGCCACCGCCATCGCGCTTGCGCTTCAACTCGAGGCAGATGATGAAACCGCGATTGGGAATGAACGGAAAGGGATGCGCCGGATCAATGGCAATCGGTGTCACCACCGGCAGAATTTCTTCGAGGAAGCGCTGGTCCAGCCAGGCTTTTTCGGCAGGCGACAGATCGTTGCCATCGGTCACCAGAATGCCGTTGGCCGACATCTCGTCCTTGAGCTGGTGCCAGCGCCGGTCTTGCTCGGCCATCAGTTCGGCGGCGAGGCTCCGTACCTGGTCCAGCTGCTCGGCGGCGGTCAATCCGTCATCGCTGATTTCGGAGAGCCGCTCACGCACCTGGCCAACGAGGCCTGCCACCCGCACCATGTAGAATTCGTCAAGATTGTTGCCGGAGATCGACAGGAAGCGCAGCCGCTCGAGCAAGGGATGCGACAGGTTCCGCGCTTCTTCCAGCACGCGCATGTTGAAGCCCAGCCAGGAGCGTTCGCGGTTGATGTAGCGCTCAGGCGAATTCATCTGGATCGACGGCGCGGTGACTGGCAGTTGTTCGTTCATATTCGCCTTCTCATTCACCGCATCATATGGCCAATCCGGGCACTATAACACCCGTATGTCAGTTGGGTGAATGCCTGATGTGCCGCCAACCAGCGCCCGGCCACCTGATCCAGATATGCCAGCGGACCGCTTGCCGTGCGTCCAATTTCTGCAAGCTGACGATGGCCATTGCCGAGTCTCAGTCTTGTCAATGTCACCAGGTTGCGCAATGCTCGGATCCACAAGGCCGGTCATTGGTCCGGTGTCAGTTGCAGAGAAAGAGTACCTAGCCATGACCATGACTTCAGGCCTTACCATCGACTTGGAAGGTGAGCTGACCGACATTTCCCTTGGGACCAATGGCGACATCACCCGTCTGGAGGGCGGCGGTTATGCGGTAATCGCCGAGGCGGCGGGCTTGGGCATTTCAGTCCTGCGCATCTTCGACGCGGGCGGCGTGGCGGTAATCAGCATCGGTTTCGAGGGTACTGCCCCTGCCATCACCGGGCTGGCCGGCGGCGGCATCGCAGTCGCAGTGATTGACGGCGATGGCAACATTGTCACGCAGGTGGTGTCAGGCGACTTTCAGACTGTGACCAACCTTTCGCTAACTGATGCCGGGCCAGAATATGTCACTGTGAGCCTTTCCGCCACCGCGAGCGGCACATTCGTCATGGTCACGCAGGATGACTTCGGTACCGACAACGACATTTCGCTCCACCTCGCAGCCTCAGATGGATCCATCTCTTCCACTCTGGTGGTTGAGACCGGTTCGGATACCGACAGCCTGGACCCCGATGTTGCCGTGCTGGCGAACGGCGGCATCGTTGTCACCCGCACCGAACGTGACCTCGCCACCGGCGCCACAATTGTTGTCTTCTCGACCTATGATGATGAGGGGAACGAAGTTGTCCCCCGCACCGTGATCCCCAACAGCGTCACCTTCGACGAGGACAGTGGCGGCCGCGTGGTGGCCACTGCCGATGGCTTTGCCATCGTCTATGAAACACGGTTTCTGAGTTCGCTCGACCGCGACATCCGCCTGCGGACCTTCGACTTCAACGGTCAGCAAACCGGCGACCAATTCATCACCAACCGCGATTTCTTCATCAGCGGCAACGACGACGGCTTTGACGACACGTCGCCCGAAATCGCCATCGGCCCCGACGGCAATATCGCCATCACGTGGACGCGCAGCGACGGGCTCAACACCGACCAGATGATGGTCGTGCTAGGCCAAAACAGCGAGCAGACTGTGGGCTTTGGCAATTCGGAAAACCCTCAAGGCCAGCCGCTGGTCACCTTCTTCGGCACCGGCCAGATCGCCGTCTACCATGTGGACGGCACGCAGAACGCCATGGTGGGCGAGCAATTCTCGGGCTTTCGCGACAGTTTCGGCGACCGGTCGAACGACGTGTTCGTGGGTGACGATTTCACT
>JANLTS010000119.1:0-4775 GCA_031363045.1 Hyphomicrobiales bacterium | reverse complement strand
TTCCATCGCCTTCACGCTGGTGGAAGTGATCGACCGCGATGGCGAGAAAATCGAACGGCGGTTTGAGATGTTTTCCCCCGCACATATGGCGCATTTCCCTCCCCCCACCAGTAGTTCCCCTCCCCCTCGTGGGGAGGGGTTAGGTGCGGGGGGCCACGAGTCATGGCGCCAACCACCCCCCACCCCAACCCCTCCCCACAAGGGGGAGGGGCTTAAGGGTATGTGGAATTTGGACCGCCCCCTCATCATGGGCATCGTCAACGTCACACCGGATTCCTTCTCCGACGGTGGCAAGAATGCACAAGCCGAAGGCGCCATCGCGCATGGCCTGCAACTGGCCAAGGAGGGCGCGGACATCCTCGATGTCGGCGGCGAGTCAACGCGGCCCGGCTCCGAAGGCGTGCCGCTCGATGAGGAACTGGCCCGCGTCATTCCGGTGATCGATGCTTTGGCCAAGGCCGGGCATAGGGTCTCCTGTGACACCCGCAAAGCTGCGGTGATGACGGCGGCACTGGCGGCCGGTGCCACCGTCATCAACGATGTCTCGGCACTCACCTATGATCCTGCCGCCAAGGCGGTGATGGCAAAAGCGGATTGTCCCATCATCCTCATGCATGCGCAGGGCGATCCCAAGACCATGCAGCTTGCGCCCGTCTATGAAGCTGTGGCGCTCGATGTCTTCGACGCGCTGGAAGCCCGGATCGCCGCCTGCATTGCCGCCGGGATCGCCAAAGACCGGTTGATCGCCGATCCCGGCATCGGCTTCGGCAAGAGCTTCCGCCATAATCTTGACCTTCTGCGGCAGTTCACGTTGTTCCACGGCCTTGGCGTGCCGCTGCTCATGGGCCTGTCACGCAAGGGTTTCATCGGCGCGCTGACGGGCGAGAAGCTGGCGGCAAACCGTGTCAATGGCTCGGTCGGGGGCGCTGTCTGGGCAGCCCTTAACGGAGCCCACATTCTTCGCGTGCATGATGTCAAGGCAACAGTCGAGGCGCTGGCAGTGGCGATGGCCGCCGCGGATCCGGATGTGAGTGACATTTAAAGCGTTTACTTCACTGCCGTCATGTAGTAAATGTATGTAATAACAGATACCACAGCACGATGGAGCCACACCAATGGCCATTGATCGCGTCGTCACCGATGTCGAGGAAGTCATCGCCCTGATCCGGCTCTACAACGAGAGCGCCCCTGTCGGTCCAATGCTGCCCATGATTGCCTACGCTCGAAATTGGTATGCAATGAGAAGCAGCGAGGGCGAATGGATTTTCGGTCCGTCGAAGTTCGTTGGGTATTTGGGTAGCATGGCAGAAGCTTATGAGAGCGAAGCGCGTGACGGGCGCATGCTGGAAGCGGTGCTCAAAGAGTGGTTCGAGCCAGTTGGCGAAGGCCATGCCCTCGAAGCGGAATTGAGGACAGCGCTGCGCCGGTTCATTGCAGCCAAAGGCAAGTCGCTTAATCAACTGGCCAGAATTCATGTCTTGAAGCGGGATGTTCCCAACTTGTCCTCGATACGGCGGCAGGTGGCCAGTGAAGCCTCGCGCATCACCGCGAGTGCAGACGTGCTGTCCGGAAAACCCTGCATTCGCGGCCTTCGCATCCGCGTGTCCGACATTCTCGACATGCTGGCTGAGGGCGCTAGCCGGGCGGGCATTCTGGAGGACTATCCATACCTCGAAGACGGCGACATCACCGCAGCCTTGGAGTTCGCGGCAAGCGCGGTCGATCACCGGCTGATCAAGGCCGCCTGATTTGCACTTCATCGTCGATGCCCAGTTGTCGCCAAGGCTGGCGCAGTGGCTGCGGGAGCGCGGACACCGGGCCGAGCATGTCCGCGAACTATCGCTTGCGAGCGGCGCCGATGCCCAGATTGCCGTTGCTGCCGAGGCCGCCAGAGCAACGGTCATCACCAAGGATGTGGACTTTTCGCATCTGATGCTTGGTAAGCCGGCTATCAAGGTGGTGTGGATCAGGTTCGGCAATGCCAGCAGCGCGGAATTGATCCGCAGCCTGGAGCCGGTGTGGCCAGATATCGAAGCGGCACTGGCGTCAGGCCAACGGCTTGTGGAAGTCAGCCGGTGATCGGCCTGGTAATCGGCAATGAGCACTTAACCGGATTGGGTCTATTCTGGGGGGCTTAGGATTGGGGATCACGATGGGTCGCAAATATTTTGGGACGGACGGAGTGCGCGGCACCGCCAATGCAGGCGCGATGACGGCCGAGATGGTGCTGAAGATCGGCATGGCGGCGGGCAATCTCTATCGCCGGGGCAATCACCGCCACCGCGTGGTGATCGGCAAGGACACCAGGCTTTCGGGCTATATGTTGGAACAGGCCTTGACGGCGGGCCTGCTCGCTTCAGGCATGGATGTGTTCCTGTTCGGACCGCTACCGACGCCAGCCGTTGCCATGCTGACGCGTTCGATGCGGGCGGATCTCGGCGTGATGATTTCAGCGTCGCACAATCCGTTCCAGGACAATGGCATCAAGATTTTCGGACCCGACGGTTTCAAATTGTCGGACGAGCAGGAACTCGAAATCGAGGCGATGCTCGATGATCCCAAGCTGATGAGTGTCGCCGCCTCCGACAAGATCGGCCGGGCCAAGCGCATCGAGGATGCGCAGGCGCGCTATATCGAGTTCGCCAAGCGCACGTACCCAAAGGACATGACGCTCGATGGCTTGCGTATCGTGCTCGACACCGCCAATGGCGCCGCCTATCGGGTGGCACCCGAAGCCTTGTGGGAACTGGGTGCCGAAGTCTTCAAGATCGGCCACGAGCCCAATGGCGTCAATATCAACGAGAAATGCGGCTCGACCCACACCGACGCCATGTGCGCCAAGGTGAAGGAGTTGCGCGCCGACATCGGCATCGCGCTCGATGGCGATGCCGACCGTGTCATCATCGCCGATGACAAGGGCAATGTCGTTGATGGCGATCAGCTGATGGCATTGATGGCGACATCCTGGGCGAAGCGCGGCGAGTTGCGCGGCGGCGGGCTGGTCGCCACCATCATGTCCAACCTCGGGCTCGAGCGCTATCTCGCGTCACAGAAACTTGGTCTGGTGCGCACCAAAGTTGGTGACCGCTATGTCGTCGAGCATATGCGGGCCCAAGGCTATAATGTCGGTGGCGAACAATCGGGCCATATCGTGCTGTCGGACTTCTCGACGACGGGTGACGGCCTGCTGGCAGCGCTGCAGGTGCTGGCGGAAGTGAAGCGGGCGGGTAAGCCGGTGAGCGAAGTCTGCAACCTGTTCACGCCGCTGCCGCAAATTTTGAAGAACGTGAAGTTCAAGCAGGGCAGGCCGCTTGAAGACAATCAGGTCATCAAGCTCATCGCCGATGCTGAACAGCGTCTGGGCAATTCCGGCCGCCTGGTGATCCGCCCGTCGGGCACCGAGCCCGTCATCCGTGTCATGGCCGAAGGTGACGACGAGAGCATGGTGCGCAATATCGTCGACGAACTCTGCGGCGTGATTGCAAAAGCCGCGGCATAAGTGGCCCTCATCCCCCTGTCGGGACCTTCCACCTATGGCGGGAGAAGGCGCAAATATTGATGTGCCTTCGCCCGTGGCGAAGCCATGGGAGCGACTATCTGGCCTGTCAAGCTGTTGCGTCGAACTGGAGCCGGGTTTCCCGGGCTTTTGCATTGAGCCTGACGAGCAGTTTGTGAGCCAGTGCGATACGAATGACCATTTTGGGTTTGCCTTGATCCACGAGGCGCTGACGGAATGCCGCGAGGCTTTGATCGTATTTTCTGGCAATGTCGGCGACGAGAAACAGAATGGCCCGGACACTGCTTCGTCCGCCGCGCGTCCGGCGTTTGCCTTGGCTCTTGCCGCTGTCGTCGGCAAGTGGAGCGAGGCCGGCGAGTTTGGCAATTGCCTTGTTGGAGAGGACTCCGATCTCCGGAAGTTCTGCCATGAGTGTCGCCACGGTGCGGTCAGCCACGCCTTTGACTGAGCGCAAGGTTTGATCGAGCGCCGCCCACAGGGGATCGGCATCGATGAGACCCGCGATCTCGGCACTCAAGCGTTTGCCCTGCTGTTTGAGAACCGCCATGAGCTCAAGAATGCCTTCGCGCGCGACATCGAGACGGGTGGTATGAAGGCGTTGCTTTTGTGTGGCAAGATCGCTCACCACCTGCCGCATGCGCGCCGAAAGCGCCGATAAACGCTGCTGATTTTGCGATGGCGCCGGCATCGGCTTGATCGCCATGGCGGTTGCAAAGCGGGCAATGACCTGGGCATCGATGCGGTCCGTCTTCTCCAGGTGCCCCATGGCGCGTGCAAAGTCGCGCACACTGCGCGGATTGACAATGGCGCAAGCAATCTGGTTCTCCCACAACAGATAGAAAGCCATCCGTTCAAGGCCGCCACTGGCTTCCATCACCACGAGAGACACGTCATGGCGCCGGATTGCATCGGCAAGCCTGCCGATCCCTTCCGGACTGTTCTCGAAGCGTTCGAAAACATCCGGCTGGATAAAACAATCGAGCCAGTCTTTCGAGATATCGACACCGCATATGTTTTGCATCACAATGACCTGTCTTGTCTGTGCGATTGAATATCAACCGACTATTCGGTCGTCTCATGACAAACGGCAGTGGTCCCAAGCTCCCAGCGATCGCAAAATCGGAGAAGGTACGGGCGCCAAGGCCGCCGTGCGGGGGAAGATCGCCATCCTCCCCCGCACACCTCACTTCAACTCAAGAAGTGATGCACAGTCCAGATACAAGAAGGTGCCCGACAGGGCGGATGAGGGCCTCTTTGC
>JANLTS010000109.1:0-4992 GCA_031363045.1 Hyphomicrobiales bacterium | reverse complement strand
CAAGAACAAGCTGGTGGACAGGGCAAGGAATTAGCGGCGAAGGGGCGCGTCGGCCTTTTAACCTGAACGGTTGCATCAGAGGTCGAACTTCGCCCAAACGAGATGGTGGTCCGAGGCTTCGCTTGTAGGTCCAGTCACCGTGTCGAAGGGCTCCCAGGTGTTGGGGTGGTAGGATCCGCGCCGTTCGATTCCGGCGCCGGTGAGGGCTCCGCGCAGAGCAGGGGACATGATCAGGTAGTCGAGTTTGTTCGTGGCGAGGCCTGTACCATAGGTACCGGGCCGGTCTGTGGGATAGCTCGGGTGATCGTTGACGTCTACGAACCCGTGATTAAGAAGGGCTTTAATCGGCACGCTGTCCGGCGTGTCGTTCAAATCACCGCCGATCAAGACGAGTGGGGATCGTGCGAGGGCTTGCTGTGCAATTGCCAGTGCGCGTGTGGCTTGCACCTTACGCCGAGCAGTCGACTCGTCGAGTTCGCCAGGGGCCGCTGGCCCGCTGTTTCGCTTGGATTTGAAGTGATTGGGAAGGATGATGAGTGTCCGGCCATCGGGCAGCGAGATTTCATACTCTGGACAATCGCGCGAGAATACTTGGCGTGTATCGTCGGGTGCTTCGCCTTCGACGTCCTTGTATTGGTCATCGACATGGGAGCGGACCTGCACTATCGGAAACCTGCTGGCAATTCCGACATCGATGCCGCGGCCATCATTGCCGTCGATCACCAGGTAATGCGGATAGGACATCTGGAATCTGGCTAGCAGAACCTGATCGTTAAAGTGCCTAAAGGTCGGGCGCGATTCAACCTCTACAAGCAAAAGGATGTCAGGTTGGTGCTCGGCGATCACCCGTCCGGTGTTATAGGTTGCTAACCAGGTAACGTCTTCCTTGCGCAGTTCAAACCAGCCGGTCCAGGCGGCGCGCCCGGATGCCACGACGGTGAGTGGGGCATTCTTGGGCGTTCTTGGCTTGCGGAATAGCTGCCCACGGATTTTCTGAAGCTGTACCAGCGCTGACTTCGGCGGATTGAGAAGGTGCCAACCATACTTCATCGACAGGCGTATTAGCTCTGCTTTGTCGGCAACGGAGTATTGTTGGTTCTCGGCGATGGCATTGGCCCTCGCATGATCCTCGATGGCTTCGCGGCCATTGGAATCGTGTTTTTCACTCATCGCCGCAGGACGCTGAAAGAGGTTCTCGAGATTGAACGTCGCGATCTTGATGGGCATGATCGGCTCCGTGTGCTGGAGTGAAAACGGTCTATAAACGGCGGCTTTCTGCAATAGTATCCGTTTAAAGTGCCGTAACGTCAATGACTTTTTATTCGTAACCTCTTGGCTAGCCCGCAGTTTGCCCTTGGGGATGCGGATTTCCGTTCGCCAGATGATCGTCAGCTCACTGACGAATGCTCAGCGCCAGCCAACGGGAACATGCCGGGACAAACTGCGTGTCGCTTGCGTGGCTCAGGATGCGAACGCCGCCTTGTTGGCCGCCAGCCACTCTACGAAGCTCTGCGGATCGCTGCCGGTCAGTGTCTTCACATCGCCAGTGACGATCGCCAGGCCCCCTTGTTTCGTGTTGGTGTCGAAGGAGGCGAACAGCCTGGCGACGGGTTCGGGCAATCCGGCGCCGGTCATGCCCTGCACTAGTGCGTCCTCCGGCACCTGAACCACGGCCAGCGGTTTTCCCACGGCATCCGACACCAGCCTTGCGATCTCGGCGGTGGTGTAGCCGCGCGTGCCGGTCAGCGTGTAGGTCGCCTTGCCCGAAGAGGTTCCAGCGAGAGCGGCCGCAGCGGCGCGTGCCAGATCAGCGCGGGCGAGGTGGGCGATCTTGCCGTCGCCCGCAGCGGTGTACCAGGTGCCAGACGCCAGCGCCTGCGGCACGCCATGCAGCAGATTCTCGAAATACCAGTTGTTGCGGAGGATGGTCCAGCCGGGAAGGGCGGAGGCGGCAATCGCCTTTTCGGTGCCGAGATGATCGGGTGCGAAGAGCACGGCCGAGGTCTCGGGTCCTGGCATCGACGTATAGAGGAGGTGCGTGACGCCAGCCTTCTCGGCGGCGGCAACGGCGTTGCGATGTTGCGCCAGGCGGCGGCCCGGCTTGTCCATGGCATCGGTTGAAATCAACAACAGGCGCTCGGCGCCTGTGAAAGCTGCTGCAAGGCTCGCGCTGTCATCGAAATCGGCGGCCCGCACCTGAACACCCTTGGCTACGAGTACGGCGAGGGTTTCGGGCTTCCGCGTGGTGGCGATGATCTTGTTGGCCGGAATCCTGTGGTGGCCGATGAGTGCGGCAATGACCGCCTGGCCCAGATGGCCGGATGCGCCTGTGACGAGATACATGATGGTCCCTTTCGTAATTAAGTCTCTTTTTTAGACTTGCTCTCAATTAGAGATATCCGTAAGCTGCGCAAGTAGGCAGTTCTACCGCGCCTGGTTACTTTGAGGGAACCACCATGAGAACCGAACCACACAGCCACCGGCAGGATCCGGAACTCACCCAGAAATGCCCGATCCGCGATGTGCTGGACCGCATCGGCGACAAGTGGAGTGTGCTGCTTCTCGCCAATCTGAAGGACGGCGCCTTGCGCTTTGGCGTGTTGCGGCGGCGCATTCCCGATATCTCGCAGCGCATGCTGACGGAAACGCTGCGCCACCTGCAACGCGACGGGCTGATCTCGCGGACGGTCTTCCCCACCGTGCCGCCCAGTGTGGAGTATGCGCTGACCGGCCTCGGCCGCTCGTTGCATGAGCCGCTCGACCGCTTAGTCGAATGGAGCTCGGTTCATCATGACCATGTCCGCTCGGCGCGCGCGAGTTTCGATCAGACGCTACTGGCTTAACGCCGCCCACAACGCCTCATCAACCTCGACGCCATTGGTTACCGCGTCGCGGTAATGCTCCCAGCGGACTTCGCCCGGCAGCAGCACGTGGCCGCCTGAGGCTTTCAGCATCGCCACGAGGCCCTCGAAGCGGGCGTGGTAATCCACGAGCGGCATGAAGCGTGCGATGTCGAGTGCCATGAGGAAGTGGCCGTTGTCGCCGTTACGGGTGAAATCGGAATACATCGAGGCAACGCCATCGCCTACGCCGGCTCCGGTGATGACGCCCGCCAGCAGTTCAACAAGCAGCGACAATCCGAAACCCTTCGCCCCGCCAAACGGCAGAAGGGCACCGTCATTGACTTTCGTAGGGTCGGTGATGGGTTTGCCATCGCCATCGATGGCGAGGCCTTCTGGCAGGGGTTTTCCCGCCGCGATGTGCTCGCGCACTGTCGAGCCGGCCAAGCCTGAGGTCGCCATGTCGAACAGCAGGTGATCGCCGTTGGCGCGAGGAGCGCCGAAGGCGAAGGGGTTGGTGCCGAGCACCGGCCTCAATCCGCCATGGGCCGCCACCTTGGGAAATGAATTGCTCATTGCGAAGCCGATCATGCCGGCCTCGGCCGCCAGATTGACATAGTAAGCTCCGGCCCCGAAGAAATTCGAGTTATGCACGCCCACCGCGCCGATGCCTTGGCGCTTGGCCATGGCGATGGCCTCATGCATGGCGAGTTCGGCGGCGGCATAGCCAAAGCCACCATCGCCGTCGAGGCGCGCCAGGGCCGGCGTCACGTGTTTGAGGCGCGGTTCGGCCTTGCCATTGAGGACGCCGGACTTGAGCCGCTTCAGATGAATGGCGATGCGTTCGATGCCGAAGTTGTGGCGCGCCACGCTTTCGCACCACACCATGTGGCGGGCCACCGCACCAGCTTGCGGAACAGAGACTTCAGCGTCTGTCAGCTTACGGATGATGGCGGCGGAAAGCTCGACCGGGCTGACGCGCATGGCTCAGCTGAGAACGCGCGAAAGCAGCGCCGTGCAGGCGCCGAACGCCGGCATGGGATCGCTGAAAGAGGCCAGTGTTGCGATGTGAGGCGCGCCGGAAATGCTCTTGAGCCAGCCCCATGGCGACAGTTCACCCTTCCTCCACAACTCGAGGAAACCAAGGAAGTCACGCAGCGGATACCACATACGGAGTTCTTCCTTGCGCAGTTCGAATTGCGGCAGGGGCTGTTTCGTCAGGTGGCAATAGATAATGAGGTCGATCGGCACGCCGGCGCGGCGCACCAGTTCCTGGGCGGCGGTGAAACGCGCGTTGACCTCGATGACCTTGAGCTTGCCGTCGCGTAGGTCACGCTTGAATTCAATGTTGCCAAGACCAAGTAACGCGACGCCATCGAAAAACTTGGCACCCGCCGCTGCCGTCTCCGGCAGCCAGCCGGTCTTGTGATAGCAGGCATTGCCGCGGTTCACCGGCCAGCGGCGGATGACGCTTTTGGTGAAATCGAAAAGATGCTGGCCGTTGCGATCACGATAAGTATAGTAACTTGACAATTGCGAGTCCGGTCCGGGGATCATCTCGACCACGAATACAGCGAGACCATGTGCCCAGGATTTGCGGACCTGAGTTTCCAGATCCTCGAAACCGTTTTCGACGATGAACAGCTTCTTGCCGAAGACCTTGGAGAAGCTGTGCGATTGTAGCGGCTTCACCATGACCGGGAAACTCAAGACACCACGAAGCGCTGTAAGTTGCGCTTCGGTTTCAACGGGCCAGCGGCGCGGCGCGTCGACCCCGGCAGCCGCCGCCAGCTCAAGGGTCTTTTCCTTGTCGAGAAAATCGCGCTGCAGGTCTTGATCGGCGTCGTCGAGCAGATAGCGGCTGGCAAGGCTGGCGCGGTGGCGATGCACGAACTCGATGGCATCATCGCTCAAGGCCCAGAGCATGTGGCCGTTGAGACGGCCCTCGTTGCCGAGCAGCAATGCTTCCCAGTAATCTTGCTGCTTGAGACCCTTGGGCACCGGCAGGGCCTCGGCACAATAGCGCGAATGCAATGCCCAGCAGCTTTTGGGGCCGCTGACCCGAACGGTCACGCCCAATTGCCCCAAATGGCGCACCACCGAAAGCGCATTTTCCTTGCCGCCCAGAAGCAGCAGCGGTCTCGAAACGTCA
>JANLTS010000105.1:0-2065 GCA_031363045.1 Hyphomicrobiales bacterium | reverse complement strand
CTGTCGCCACATGCCCTGTTGCCGTTACTGTTGATGGCGATGGCCGTCATGCTGGTGGCATGGTGGACGGCACGGCGTGTCGTCGGTCCGATGCGCGCGCTCGCAATTGGAGCCGAACGGCTGGGGCGCGGCCTTGATGCTGCTGTGCTGCCCATGACCGGGCCTTCTGAGGTGCGCGATACCACACAAGCCTTCAACCGAATGAAAGACCGTCTGACGCGATTTGTGAACGAGCGCACGCATATGCTTGCCGCCCTGAGCCATGACTTGCGTTCTCCGCTGACGGCGATGCGGCTCAGGATCGAGATGCTGGACGAGTCCGAGGACAGTATCCGGTTGAAGGCGCTGGTCGAGGAAATGCAAGCCATGGTCGAGGCGACGCTGGAATTCGCGCGCGGTGTTGCCAAGGCAGAACCCGCCGCCACAGTTGACCTCGCCGTGTTGCTGGGCGATCTGGTGAGCGATGTGGGTGGGGACAGGGCCACCCTTGCGCCATCACAGTCGCTGCCTGCCACGATCCGCCCTCAAGCCCTGAACCGCGCGTTGCGCAACCTGATTGACAATGCCATACGCTACGGCGGCACCGCCAACGTGAAACTGATGCAAGAACCCGGGATGGCCGTCATCTCCATCGCTGACAAAGGGCCGGGATTGCCCGACGAACAGCTTGAGACTGTCTTTGAGCCCTTTGTGCGGCTCGAAGGTTCTCGCAACCGCGATACGGGAGGCGTCGGCCTGGGTCTCGCAATCGCCCGGACAATTGTTCAGGCACATGGTGGGTCGGTCATTCTTCGCAACTTGCCCGGAGGGGGGTTGGAAGCTGTTGTTCGCTTGCCGATCGGAGCAGCGTAGTCAATTTGTCTACCGCTATTGAAATGAAACCCATGCTGAGATTTCACGATTTGCAACGGGGCTTTAGGACATCGTTAACCATTATAGTGTTGCCTCATTAAAACCACTGTTACACACGAACGTCACCATGAATGCCAAGAAGCGATAACGGAAAATTCAGTTGCGAAGCAAGATGAGTTTCGCTAGCAGGGGGTCATGGGATTTAGTGAGAAAAGATTGGCGGCATTTATGCGGGTGGTGCTCACCGTCGCATTTATCTGCTCGTCACTCTCGTATTCCATGCCGATTGCAGAGGCTTCATTTGATGCCAAAATTGCTGGCATTGCGTCGCTCGGGCATGATCATTCTGCAAGCAGCGAACTGGACAGTTCCATTACAAAGTCGTCTGCTTTGGACTCGGACGATGAAGAATGTGTTCCTGATGGAAAGTCGCACAATGGACATGGCAATTCGTCTTCCGATTGCTGCGCGACAATATGTTTTGATCTGACTATTTTATCATCGCATGGGCATAGGGAGGCCAAATTGCCTCCCGTCCTCTCGGCTGAATTCCTTAAATCCGTTCTTGCCGTCGGACCTTATCGGTTCTTGCGCCCTCCGCGCGCCTGAGTTCACCGCTTCTCCAGTTTGAACTGGTGGTAAGCCGCATTCGTGCGGCCCTCTGAACTCAACTTCGGATTCTTGATCATGTACCGTTTCGTTTCCGTGGCTCTATTGCCACTGCTCATATCTGCGTGCACTTCTACGACGAGCCCTCCCGAAGTTGCCGGATATCGATCTCCAGCAGATGCCAGCACTGGTATTCGCAACACGCACCATCACACACCGGTAACCGGCTACATCCACCGGAACCCAGTCGATCCAAAATCCTGGCGCTGCGTGAATAACCCCGATTCCGCGTGCGAGGAGTCGGGCTCATGAGATTGCACCCCAAATTTAGGAAGTCGGCTGCGATCTCCGCTGTATCCGTTCTTCTAACAGGCTGCGTGACAGCTGAGCAGGCCGCGATCTATTCTGATCGGGAGGCCGGGTTCTCCGCGGTTTCAGCACAGGCGTCAGCCGTGACCAAGGGCAAGCAGTCGGTCTGGATACAGAACCAGGAACAAGCCCAGGAGACCGCGAGCCGGGTCCATGCCCTCATTCACAAGAAGAAGATTTCTGCTGACACAGCTGTCCAGATCGCCCTTCTCAACAACAAGGGCCTGCAGGCTGC
>JANLTS010000054.1:0-2007 GCA_031363045.1 Hyphomicrobiales bacterium | reverse complement strand
CGCAACAGAAGCGAGCCGGAGCCGCAAGCCGGGTCGCAAATCCGATTGCCTGATTTCGGGTACGCCAGCTTGGCCACAACTTCCGACACCTTGCGCGGAGTGAAGAACTCGCCAGCCTTCTTGCCCGCATCGGAGGCGAAGCGTTCAATCAGGAAGATGTAGGCGTCACCCAAAATGTCTTCGGAGGTTTCCGACAGATCAAGGCCGGGCTTGGCAAAATCTTCCAGCAGGGTTTTGAGCCTGCGGTTGCGATCCTTGGTCTGGCCGAGGTTTGTCTCCGAATTGAAGTCGATGGCGCGGAACAGGCCACCTAATTTCCCTTCATTCGCCTTTTCAATCGCGTCCAATGGCCTGCTGCCGGTTCCGTGGACAGGCACTTAAGCTAACCCCGCCTTTCGTTCGAACTCAACAGGGCTGAGATACCCCAGCGTCGAATGACGGCGCTTGGGATTGTAGAAGCGCTCGATGTAGTCGAACACATCCGCCTTGGCTTGGGTTCTGGTTCGATACGTCTTGCGCGCTGTTCGTTCCGTCTTCAGCGAGGAGAAGAAGCTCTCCATCGCGGCATTGTCCCACACGTTTCCCGATCTGCTCATGGAGCAGCTGACGCCATTGTCCGCCAACAGCAACCTGAACGGTTCGCTGGTATATTGGCTTCCCTGATCCGAGTGATGCAGCAGGGCATTGGGTTTGCCGCGCCGCCAGATCGCCATGAGAAGGGCATCGGTCACGAGTTGAGCTGTCATTGAAGCGCTCATCGACCAGCCAACAACACGCCGCGAGAACAGGTCTATGACCGCTGCTACATAGAGCCAGCCCTCGGCTGTCCAGATGTAGGTGAAGTCAGCGATCCATTTGGCGTTCGGCACCGGGGCATGGAACTGCCTGTCCAGCACATTGGGCGCAATGGCGCTCACCATCCGCTGGCCTGTGTCGGGCGGCAGATAACGCCTGCGGGGTCTGGCCCGCATGGCATTCACACGCATCAGCCGTTCAATCCGGTGCAGGCCCAGGCTGAAGCCTTCAGCCAGAACATCGTGCCAGACGCGCCGCGCTCCGTAGGTCCGGTCACTGGCCGTGAAGCTCCGCCGCATGGCAGAGAGCACAACCTCGTCTTCCAGAGCCCTCTTGCTTGGAGAACGGTTCAGCCAGGCGTGAAAGCCTGAGCGGGATACATCCAGCGCTTTACAAAGCCATGCCACCGGCCAGATCGAACGGTGCTTCGCGACAAAGGCGAACCTCATGTCACTTCCCTCGCGAAGTAGGCTGCGGCCTTTTTTAAGATATCCCGCTCGGCCTTGAGCTTCGTCACCTCCTTGCGCAGCCGGTCAATCTCCAGCTGCTCGGGCTTCATCTGCCCTAGACCAGGAAACGCATGCTTCGGGTCAGAACCAAACTCCTTGGCCCACCGCCGCAGCATGTTGACATTGACATCAAGATCACGAGCCGCCTGGGCAAATGAAACACCCCGCCCCCTGACCAGGTTTACCGCCTCAAGCTTGAACTCGCGGCCGAACTTCCGTCTCTGCATCTGAACCCTCCAGTTCCATAAAACACCTTATCTCGGTGTCCACGGAACCGGCAGCAGGCCAGATACCTGGCATTGGAATGAGTCAGCCGAGCGGGCTTTCGATGAAGTGGTGACCGGGCAACATTCCGATGCCTCGATCATGTTGCGGGCCATGCGAACCGCGCTAGGCGAAAACGACATGATGGCATATCTCGCCATGATGGCCGTGCGGTTGCTTGAACTTCACCGTGTACTGAAGAAAACCGGCTCACTCTATCTGCACTGCGATCCGACCGCGAGTCACTATCTCAAAGTTCTGCTGGATAGCATCTTCGGTGCAGAGAATTTTACAAATAGCATTAGCTGGAAACGAAGCGGGCGGCGCTCATCCATACATAAGATTTTCAGGCGCGCGCATGATGAGTTGCTCTTCTATAAAAAGACTGATGCCGCTACTTTCCATAATCAATATGGGGAATTTGATGAAAAGCTTTTGA
>JANLTS010000044.1:0-3219 GCA_031363045.1 Hyphomicrobiales bacterium | reverse complement strand
CCGTTCCTCGGGGGCAGGATAACCGAAGACAGTTCCGAAAGCGAACTTCAGGACCATTCAGAACTTTTCAGGCCCGAGCCAACTGACCCACTAACGGACTTGCAAAGTCCGGGCGTTCAGTTTGCAATCGGTGTGAAGGGCTAGATCAGTTCGACGCGGTCGAGGACACCAGGAACTTCACCGGATCAAGGGCAGTCGCACCTTTGCGCACTTCGAAGTGCAGTTGCGGGCTGGACACCGAGCCGGTCTGACCGGCCTTGGCGATGACATCGCCGCGCTTCACGGTGTCGCCGCGCTTGACGAACAGTTCCTTGGCGTGGGCATAGGCAGTCACATAGCCGTTCTCATGGCGGATCAGCACGAGGTTGCCATAGCCTTTAAGTTCGTTGCCGGCGTAGGCCACCACGCCACTGTCGGCGGCGCGGACGCTGGTGCCTTCCGGCACGGCGATGTTGATGCCTTCGTTCTTGAGGCCATTGGATTTCGGGCCGAAGCCCGAGATGACTTTGCCACGCACCGGCCAGCGCATGCCGGTGGCACCACCTTCGATCGGGGCTTGCTCGGCAACCTGTTGTTCTACGGCGGGAGCAGTCTGCCCGGCTTTCGGAACTGCAACGTCAGCAGTCTGATTGGCGGGTGTCGTTTCAGTTTCTTCCGTGGCGGGCAGAACCGGTTCCTGCTTTGAGGCCATCTGCAGTTTTGGCGCTTCAGTAGATTTCTTGAAGGCCAGAGGCGCGCCGCCCTTTGAGCCTGGTATCTTCACCTTCTGGCCAAGCGATAGCTGGGCCGAGTGTGACAGGCGATTGGCATCGGCGATGGCATAGGGCGAGACGTTGTACTGGCGGCCGAGCGAGAACAGTGTGTCACCGTTGCCAACCGTGTGGGCACCGGCAAGCGACGCACTCTGCTTGAAGGGCTTGGTCTGGGCTTGCGCCTTTGGTGCCGCTGAGGCGGACTGGGGCATTGCCGGGTTGCTGTGCCCCGGAATGCGGATCCTCTGTCCGGAATGGACCGCGTAAGGTGCCTTGATGCCATTGCTGGAGGCCAGTTGCGACACGGACATGTTGTTGGCGCGGGCAATCGAATAGAGGGTCATGCCGGGGCCCACGGTGACGCTGCCGCCAGCCGCCACTTGCGGGGCTTCGACGGTTTCGACCTGCGGTGCGCTGGCAACGGGCGTATCGGCATCTAGCGCCTTGGCGTAGGCTGGCTGCTTGTATTGCGGCGCCTTGTAGGACTTCGAATAATCGTAAGCCGGAGCCTTCACCGAGGCGCTGTTCAGCGGCCGCGTGGTGATGATCTCATCGGATTGAGCAACCTGGGGTTCTGCCTGCTGTGGCACTGACGCGGTGTAAACCGGATCGGCGTCCGACGGATTCTCGGCAAAGCGCTCAGAATCGGCGGAGCAGGCAGTGAGCATGACGGTGGCGGCGACGGAAAACAGGAACTTGGGATTGGACACACCCAAGGCGAGACGGCGAAACGTGGACGACATGCCCCTACTCCAAAACAAACTGACACAATGAAAATGACTTGTTTAGGTTAAGGGAGGGTTATCGCCGGGCGCCGTGCCAAGATTTAGATGTCGAAAATTCCTAATCCTCGACCACCACCTGTGCGCCCACCGCCACGCGGTCATAAAGATCGATGACTTCTTCGTTCATCATGCGAATGCAGCCGGAGGATACCGCCTTGCCGATGCTCCAGGGCTGGGTGGTGCCGTGTATGCGGAACTCAGTGTCCCCAATATAGATGGCACGGGCGCCCAAGGGGTTGCGCGGGCCGCCTTTCATGATCTCCGGCAAATCGTGGCCGCGCTTGGCCTCGCGCAGGATCATTTCCCGGGGCGGGCGCCAATCGGGCCACTCGGCTTTTCGTGACACCGTGTTGGCGCCGCTCCACGTAAAACCTTCACGGCCGACACCGACCTTGTATTCAATGGCCTGGTCATCCGGCAAAATGTAATAGAGTCGGCGCTTGCCGGTTCTCACCAGGATTGAACCCTGTGGCAATGCTGATCTGAATGCGATCGTCCGGCTGCGCATCGAGTCCGGAATATCGGAATCATCGTAAGCTGCATCCTGGCTGGTGGCTTCCTCGTCGCCCATGCCACCAAAGATCTGGAACGCCTTTGGTGAAAACTTGACCTTCGCTGCCTGGACTTGACTGGCCATGGCAAGGCTGGCGAGCATCAAACCCGCAACGAAACGCAAATGCATATAAACCACCCGGACGCAAACTCGCTGGCACCACGCGATGCCAATTCTGGGATAACTCTGACCCAACGCCGTTAATCACAGCTTAAAGCAATGCGCCATCGCTTGCGGGGTCAAGCCGCCGCAGCATTGCCATCGCCGTCTGGTGATTGACGGGGTGCCGCCAGCGCGGGGCGATTTCAGCCAAGGGCGCCAATACGAAGATGCGCTCAGGCATGCCCGGATGCGGCAGGACCGGACGCCTGGGCTTGCGCCAGATCCGCCCATGATAATCAAGCAGATCAAGATCGAGTGTGCGGGGACCCCAGCGCAACGCGCGGCGGCGGCCAGCCAGGCGTTCGATGTGGTGCAACTTCCTCAACAGATCGGCTGGCGGCAGCGCGGTGGTGATTTCGGCGACGGCATTGACGAAGGGGGCTTGCGTGGTGATGCCGAAGGGTGATGAGACAACCAGACGTGATGCCCGCTTCAGCCTGATGCCGCCACGATTCAACATCGCAAGTGCTCGTTGGACAGTTGCCTCGGGTTGACCCCAGGGGCCTTCGCGGTTGGAGCCTAAAGCGACGAAAATCATTTTTCTTGAGCAGCGTTGGACGGATGTCTAAGAGGCCTCTCATACAGGACCAGGAGATTTCATCCATGAACTTTTATCCAGACGAACGGGTTGCGCTTTTCATCGACGGCTCGAACCTTTACGCAACGGCCAAGACACTGGGTTTCGATATCGACTACAAGCGGCTGCTTGGCTATTTCCGCAAGCGCTCGCGCCTCATCCGCGCCAATTATTATACGGCACTGCTGGACGATGCCGAATATTCGCCGATCAAGCCGCTGATCGACTGGCTTGACTACAATGGCTACCGTGTCGTTACCAAGCCCGCCAAGGAATATACCGATGCGATGGGCCGCCGGAAGGTCAAGGGCAACATGGACATCGAATTGGCCATCGATGTGATGCAGCTCTCCGAACAGCTCGATCATATCGTGCTGTTCTCAGGCGATG
>JANLTS010000028.1:0-5771 GCA_031363045.1 Hyphomicrobiales bacterium | reverse complement strand
CCGGTTCAAACCGGAACTCGACGGAATAACGCATCAAGCGGCGGCGAGTTCGAGATAGGCGGCATCGTAGACCGTTAGCGTATGGCTTCGCGCCAGGGCGAGTGTTGGTCCCCAGGCGCGGGTCGTTGTCTCGATGTCCGTCAAGATCGGCAGTTGCGCCAGGAGTTCGAGCCGCCGGGAGCAGTCGGCCTCGCCAATCCGGCCTCGGCGTTCGGCCTGGCGCAGCACGTTGGCGATTTCCAGGTGCCAGAGTGAGGGAACGCGCGCGCCTTCGACCCGCACCCGGTCGAGCATCGCATCGGCTTGCGCGGTCGCTTCATCGTCAAAGCACCAAGCGGCGGCGAGCGAAGCATCGATAACGATCACTTTCGGCCTTCGTCGCGCAAGTCTTTCCAGGAAAGGCCGCGCAGCGTTGTCTGCCTGCGCAAACTCTTGAGCGCCGCCACGGCGTCATCGAGTCGATCCCGCATGATGGCAGCCTCGGGCACGATACGCGCGACGGACTTGCCATGCCGTGTGATGACGATTTCTTCCCCCGCCTCCACCTTGTCAAGCAGTGAAGAAAGATGAGTCTTGGCCTCGAAGGCGCCGACGATAATCATTCTCAATCAAACCATAAATATAGACTAGTGTGAAATATAAACCAGAATTCTCAAAATTTCAACCACTCCGCCGCCAGCATCGATGAGCTGAGGTTCGCCAATTTCTCGATCAAGTGCCCGGTCAGCCTTCCTGGCACCAGACTTTCCAGTGATAGTAGTCGAGCCGATAGACGCGGGCGCCGGCGCCATAGCGCTTCTTGCAAATCTTCCGCGCCTCTTCCATCAGCTTGGCGCGCTGGGCTGGTGTGAAGTCAGAACTTTTCTTGGAGATTTTCTTCTTGGCTGCCGCTGTTGCCAATTCCACGTCGTATGTGACAGGCGAAACGGCAAAACTTACCGCTAACAGAAACACCAGGCCCAATCGTTTCAGCATGTTCGGCAACTCCTCACTTTCACGCTTTCCCTGAACGCGAGTGTGCGCATATTCTGACGGAAAGACAAGATTGGAAATCACTGCTCACTACGCCGCACGGCGTCGGCGAGGCCGGTCAGCCAATCTGGAAATGCGATGGCGATGTCAGTGCTGCCTCGGCTTCAGAAACGATACGACGGACAATGTCGCCTGCGGGCGCAATGTCATGGATCAGGTCGATGCCTTCGCCGGCGAAGACGACCCCTTGCGACGTGTCGCCAGTGCGCTGTGCCGCCCACCACTTTTCCTGAACGGTCCCAAGCGACTTCGAGAGCTCGGCGTTGCGGCCATGCCAGGCGGCGGTGAAGTCGTTGGCGATGGCCCGGCCGCTATAGCCGTCCGCCCAGTCGAGGCCGCGCACCGTGTCGAACACCCGCGTGCGCAGCGTCTGATCGCCCCCGGCATTCACCAGCAGATTTTTCGGCGCCTCTAACCCCAGCGCCTCCGGCGTAGCCCAGAATCGCGTACCCACGAGCACACCGCTGGCCCCCAGCATCAAGGCCGAGGCCAATCCTCTGCCGTCGCTCACGCCACCGGCCGCCAGCACGGGGATATTTCCCACCACATCAACGACGGCGGGCACCAGCGTGAAGGTGGCGCGCCGTTGCATGCCGTGGCCACCGGCCTCGGTACCCTGCGCAACGATGATATCGGCACCCGCATCCTTGACCCGTCTCGCGCCATCGACATCATGCACCTGGCAGATCAGGATGCTTCCCGCGTCCTTGATGCGGCGCGCGAACAGCGTTTCATCACCGAAAGAGAGAAAGAAGGCGGCGGGCTTGCGCTCCAGCGCCTGCTCGAAAAGCTCCGGATATTGCGCCAGCGACCAGGTGATGTAGCCGACCCCGATCCGGCTGTTGCCGGCGGCCCGGAACTCGCGTTCCATGAATTCCGTTCCGCCATAGCCGAGGCGCGGATTACCGTAGCCGCCGCCGATCAGTCCCAGTCCACCGGATTCCGAGACCGCCGACGCGAGCTTTCCACCTGACACACCGCCCATCGGCGCCAGCACGATCGGGTGCGTGATACCCAGCAGCCGCGTTGCCGCGGTGGTAATTGCCACGGCGCTACTCCGCCGCCATCAGTCCCGGCGCGAGGTTTGCCATGCTCTCGGTCACATGCCGGGCCAGCGCATCGATGGCGGAATTTGATTTCCCCGGCCGCCGCACCAGCCCTATTTCAAAGGTTCCGATGTCGGGGAAACCATCGCGCTCGGTCAGAATCCGCATGCCGGGCTTGACGCAAAGTTCCGGCACAGCTCCCACCGCCAGCCCGGTCATCACCATGGCGCTGATGGCATTCGAATTGGAACTGGCATAGGCAATGCGGTATTTGCGCTTCTGGCGGTCGAGCGCGCTCAAGGCGGCCTTGCGCCATTCGCAGTCGGGGCTGGCGAGGGGCAGCACGTCGAGCAAGTGCACACTGTGGCGCGCCGAGGTCACCCATACCAGCGGCTCGCGCCGGATCGGCTCCTCGGTGCGGATATCGCCGAAGAATGTCACCAATGCCAGGTCCATCTGTCCGCGCCGCGTGCGCTCGAAGAGGTCCATGCTGCTGATACATTCGACATTGACGGCCACCAAGGGATGGGTACGTGCGAAGCGGGCGACGATTTCCGGAAGAAACCGGTCGGCATAATCGTCTGGTGTGCCAAAGCGCACCGTGCCGGTGAGTTCCGGCCTCGTGAAAGTCGATACCGCCTCGTCATTGAGGCTGACCATGCGCCTGGCATACTCGATGAGACGCTCGCCATCGGGTGTCAATCGGCTTGCCCGGCCATCCCTAGCGAACAGCGGGCGGCCCAGAAGCTCTTCCAGCCGCTTCATCTGCATCGAAACGGCGGATTGCGTCTTGTTCACTTCCTCGGCTGCCCGGGTGAAGCTGCCGGTGTCGGAAATGGCGAGGAAGGTCTTCATCAAGTCAATATCGAGGTTCGGGATCATTGCCAAACTCCATCAAGGAATGTGATGGACAGTATAAAATACATTCGTTGGATAAATCAATCAGATTTTGGCATGTTGGGTCATCGCAACAGACATGACCACCCGTTCCGGGTGGCACAGCGCGGGGGAGGAATTAGCCTTTTCCGCCAGCGAGGAGGATTGTGCCATGAGAGACTATGCCCTGAGCCATGCCAGCTCGTTTGAATCCGCCGGAGCAACGTCGCTGCTCGGCCGCATCATCCGCAACTGGCGCGCCCGCCGCGCCGTGGCGAGGCTCGACACCTATGATGATTATATGCTGCGTGATATCGGCGTCGCCCGTGGCGATGTGATGTGGGCTGCCGGACTGCCGCTGACCGTCAATGCAGCAGCGGCATTGGAGGAACGTTCCCGCCAGCGCCGCCGCCAAAAGGAAATCTAACGCTGGCGAAGCGCGTCCTGTACCGAGCGCAGCAGGTCATCGGCGGCATTGCCGCTGCTGCCCTGGTTGCTGCGACCGCCCTGATTGCCGCCGCCGAGGACGTCGCGCAGGATGTCGTCGAGCCCGCCTGACGGTGCCTGCCGCCGTGGCGCGGGTTCTTCGGCCTGTTGGCCGCCACCGAGAATGCCGCCCAGAATATCGCCGAGGCCGCCACCGCCACCTTGCGATTGCGAACCGCCACCGAGCACCGAGCCCAGAATATCGCCAAGCCCGCCGTCACCACCCTGTTGGGTCTGGCCGCGCTGCGGGGCACTCTGGCCGCCACCCAGAATACTGCCCAGAATATCACCCAGACCGCCATTCGCAGCCTTGGAAGCAATCTGCGACATCACGTAGGCGGCTACGATCGGGAGCAGCTTCTTCAAAATGGATTCGCCGATCCCTGAGCTCGCCGACAATTGTTGGGCAACGCCACGGCTCACGTCCTTCGATCCGAAAATCTGCCCGAGAATGGCATTGCCGTCATCGCGTGCGCCGGGCGATGCGAAACTCGATTCATCCTCAGCATATCGTTGCGGGTTGCCGCCGCCAAGCGAACCCAAAATTTCCGCCAGCCCGCCACCGCCGGCTTGCGAGGATTGGCGCATGCCGGCGGCCACCACCGGCGCCAGTGCCTCGAAGGCGGCCCGTGTCTGCTGCTCATCAAGGCCCAGCTGCCGTCCGATTGCTGAAAAGTCCATGGGGTCGCCTCCTATTTTCCAATGCTGCCGAGGATATCCCGGAATATGTCCTCAATGGAAGCAGAGGTTGTACGATTTTTAGATGACGGCAATCCGGTTGTCCTCGATTTCGTGGTTTTCTTGTGGCCGGTGCTGCTGGTTTTCCGCTTCGTCCGGCTCTTGGTATAGCCCGTGGTGCTGCGCCAGCGCCTGGACGAGGTCATTTCGCGCACCATGCCCTGCACGGCCCCGGTAATGACCGCCCCGATAATCGTGCCGAAAATGCCAGAGTCACCGCCGCCCTGGGCGGCGGGCAGGGCGCCCGCCAGCGCCATTGGCTTGTTGGCCTGGGCCAGAGCCGCCACCACGACCGTGGCCGAAATCGGCGCCAGCTTGCTCAGTTCGCGTTCCGGCAAATCATCGGCGGCCTTGCGCAACGCCACCATTGCGCCATTGCGCGAGCCATAGATATCGACGAGGATGGCATTGCCATCGCTCACCGCCTCTTCTCCCGTCACCGCGTCGGCTTCTTCCAGTGGCGCGGCTCCGGCCCCATCCTCGATCAGATCAAGAAGCGACTGGAACAGCTCATCATCCTCCGCGGCCTTGGCCTTCAACTGCTTGGCGATGGCCGGGCAGAGCTTCTGCATCGCCTTTCGGGTTTGTGGCTCATCGAGATCAAGGCTTTCGGCAATCGTGGCAAAGAGCTTGCCGCCCTGCGCTGCCTGCAGCATTGACATCAATCTCATGTGTTTGCACTCCCCGCCGCGTCGGCCCGCCCGCTTGCGGCGGCAATCTTATAGGCTGTCATCGCCGAGGCAATGCCGAAGATCACCGAGCCGATCGCCGTTCCGATCAAGATGCCTTCGGGTCCCGCCATCTGGGCACCGGCCATGGCAAACGGGATCGTGCCGAGCGTGGCCCGGCCCCAATTGAACCACGTCGAGAGATTTGGCCGCCCGAGATTGTTGAAGGCGGCGTTCGATACGAACAGCGCCCCAACGAAGGCCCAGCTGATGGCAATGTAAGTACAGAAGAACAGCACGAGATCGACGGTGCGTCCCGATGCATTAAAGGCCTCGGCGATGTGATGGCGGAAGATGAACAGCAGGATCGGGGTGATCGTGGTGTAAGCCGCCGAGACCATCAGGCCGTCAATGAGCGTCTGCTTGACGCGGTCGAATTTGCGCGCCCCGAAATTCTGGCCGATGATCGGTCCAACCGATCCCGCCAGGGAGAAAATTATGCCGAAAGCCACCGGAATGATGCGCCCGATGATGGCTGACGCCGCCACCGCTTCGTCGCCGAAGGGTGCAACCTCATAGGTGACGTAGGCATTGGCGAATGGCGTCGCGAGTTGTGTCAGGATCGCGGGCAACGCAATCGCCCAGATCGCCTGGAAGTCACGCTTCAGGCCCGCAAGGCGCAGCGGATTGATGAAACCATAACCTTCGACACGCCGTGGATGCCGATGCCGAAGGCGACAGCATAGGCCACCACATTGGCCGCCGCCGCACCCTGGATGCCCCAGCCAAATCCGAAGATGAAGATCGGATCGAGTATCGCCGTGCTGATCGCCAATGAGAGGCTGACATACATCGCCCGCTTGGCATCGCCGAGCCCTCGCAGGATGAACGAGCAGCACACCGCCCCACTGATCAGGATGTAACC
>JANLTS010000026.1:0-2081 GCA_031363045.1 Hyphomicrobiales bacterium | reverse complement strand
GAGTATTAGATTTCATGGCGGAGTCGCCGGAATGGGTTCAGCCGTGGCGAACGAGAGTGATAAGCGGTGACCGGGTCATCTGAAACAGCGCTCGCGCCAAAGCATGAAGTCGATCTGAGCTCATTACCGAGGGCTGGCGTTGCTGTGGTGTTTGGAGCTAGCGGAGGAATCGGCAACGCTTTGATTGCCGCGCTGAAGTCCACCGACCGATTCCAGCACGTGGCTGGCTTCGGCCGGAAAACCTCTCCGTCAATTGATCTGTTGGACGAGGCCAGCCTAGAGCGCGCCACGACACTTGCCGCCGAACTGGGTGACCTTAGGCTTGTGATCGATGCAACGGGGTATTTGCATGATGATCGGCAGGGTCCGGAGAAAACTTTGCGCCAAATCGATGCGGGCAATTTCGCGCGCTCCTTCGCGTTGAATGCCACTGGACCCGCGCTGATCATGAAGCATGTGCTTCCGCGATTGCCCCGGTTGGGCAAAGCCGTCTTTGCCACCTTGTCCGCCAGGGTTGGAAGCATTGGCGACAATCGGCTTGGCGGTTGGTACGCCTATCGCGCCTCGAAAGCGGCGCTCAACCAACTGGTGCGAACTGCGGCCGTAGAATTGGCGCGACGCTCCCCGGAAGGGATCTGTGTGGCCTTGCATCCTGGTACAGTCGCGACCACGCTTTCCGCGCCATTTACGTCGGCGGGGTATAATGCTCACACGCCTGCTGAAGCGGCCCACCATATGCTAACCGTCGTCAACAAGCTTTCTGCCGAGGCCAATGGCGGCTTCTTCGACTGGCGCGGCGAACCCGTTCCCTGGTAGCTCCATGGTCAAGATGCGTCCGAAGTCAGAGCTTCCAGTCAAGCCCTGCGCCCATTGCGGCCGGCCTTTTGCCTGGCGCAAGAAGTGGGCGCGGGACTGGGAAAACGTCAAGTACTGCTCTCGACGCTGTGGTGGCGCCGTGAATTCAGGAGCTAAGACTCCAGAATAGGACAAGCGTTGGGCACTCTGAGGATCATTCTGGGCGATCAGCTTTCTTTCGAGATCACCTCGCTTGATGGGCTTGATCCCGAGCGCGACATCGTTCTCATGATGGAGGTGCTCGAAGAAGGCACCTACGTCCGGCATCACAAGCAGAAGATCGTGCTGTTTTTGTCCGCGATGCGCCACTTCGCAGAGGCGCTGATCAGGCGCGGTGTAAGCGTCGACTATGTGAAGCTCGACGCGCCAGACAACAGCGGCACGCTGACAACCGAAGTCCAGCGAGCGGTCGAGCGTCACACCCCCGGCGGGCTTGTCGTGACCGAGCCGGGAGAGTGGCGGGTGCAGGCAATGGTCAAAAGCTGGGAAGCCACGACGGGGTTGCCGATCGAAGTGCGCGCCGATAACCGTTTCTTCGCAAGCCGCTCCCGATTCTCACGGTGGGCGCAGGGGCGTCGGACATGGCGGATGGAGCATTTCTATCGCGAGATGCGCCGAGTGCATGGCATCCTGATGGAAGGCGATCAGCCCTCGGGCGGGGAATGGAATTTCGATTCGGAGAATCGCAAGTCGCTGCCAGCGTCCATTCTTCCGCCCGACCGGCGCCGTTTCGCGCCCGACGATATGACGCGTGAGGTGATGGCGCTGGTCGAGCAGCGCTTCAGCGGTCATTTCGGCAGGCTCGATGAGTTCGGCTGGCCGGTAACACGCGCCGATGCGTTGCTCGCGCTCAATGACTTTATAGCCAATGGCCTGCCGCGCTTCGGCGACTATCAGGATGCCATGAAGGCCGGCGCGCCATTCCTGTTCCATGCGTTGCTGGCGCCGGCGTTGAACATCGGGCTACTCTCTCCGCGTGAGGTTTGCGAGGCCGCTGAAACCGCCTGGCGTTCGGGGGACGCGCCGCTCAATGCGGTCGAGGGTTTCGTGCGTCAGATATTGGGTTGGCGCGAATATGTGCGCGGTGTCTACTGGACCCTGATGCCGGAATACGCAGAGCGGAACGCGCTTCAGGCAACGCGAAAGCTGCCGGCCTTCTATTGGACTGGCGACACTCCCATGCGCTGCCTGCGCGAGGCAATCGGCGGAACGCTGCGATATGCCTA
>JANLTS010000016.1:0-8733 GCA_031363045.1 Hyphomicrobiales bacterium | reverse complement strand
GTCGGGAAGCCGTCATTGTAGGACATCATGGTGAAGATGCCCTGGTTCAAATCGAAGTCGCCATAATCGCCAAAGGGGCCGGTGACACCCGGAAATTTCGGGAAAACGCCGCCACCACGGTCATGCGGATGCTTGAGGCCGACGGCATGGCCGAACTCGTGGATAAAGGATATGAAATCATAACCGCCAACTTGCAGGCTCGACAGATCATCGCTTTGGTAGGCTTGGAAGTTGACGATCACCGAACCCTGTTGATTGGCGAGCGGCCCAATATCTTCGCCAGGCGGCGTGGCGACACCGAGATTGCCATCGGCATCGCGGTTGTTGACAGCGCCGACGATGATATCAGCATCCGCCTGTGAGGCGGCCACCGTGAAATCGATGTTGCAGAAATTTTCGAACATCGCCATCGCCTGCTGGAAGGCGGCCACTTCCTCGGACACGGTCTTGGCTGTGACGGTGGTGCCGCCGAAGTCGAATTGCTCTTTGCCGCTGACGCCCGCAGTATAAACAGCGAGACTGGTCGTGGCCATGGACCCGTCGTTCCAGTGCTTGCCCCACAACAATCCGTCAACCAGCGTGTTGCCGCTCGATGCCGTATTCACCGGATTTGAGAAAGCCATCTCGTACCTCCTGATTTGGATTGGCGGCTATCAGACCAGCATCTTGCCTTTTGCGTCAATGGCTGATCCCACTTCTTCGTCGGGCACATCCTCGCCCATCAGCATTTCGTTATGGGCCTTGCCCGACGGGATCATCGGGAAGCAATTGGCAAGGCTGGCCACACGGCAATCGAAGATCACCGGTTGCGGCGTCTTGATCATCTCCTTGATGGCGCCGTCGAGATCGTCAGGCTTGTCACAGCGCATGCCAACACAGCCATAGGCTTCCGCCAGCTTGACGAAATCAGGCAGCGCCTCAGAATAGCTTTCCGACAGGCGGTTGCCGTGCAGCAATTGTTGCCACTGCCGCACCATGCCCATGTACTGGTTGTTGAGAATGAAGATTTTGACCGGCAAACGGTATTGCACGGCCGTCGACATTTCCTGCGCCGTCATCTGCACCGAGGCATCACCGGCGATATCGATGACCAGCGATTTCGGATGCGCCATCTGCACGCCGATGGCCGCCGGCAAACCATAGCCCATGGTGCCGAGGCCTCCGCTCGTCATCCAGCGGTGGGGCTCGTTGAAGCGATAGAATTGCGCCGCCCACATCTGGTGCTGGCCAACCTCGGTGGTGATGTAGGTGTCCTTGTCCTTGGTGAGTTCATAGAGCCGCTCGATCGCATATTGCGGCATGATGACATCGGCGTTCTTTTTGTATTTGAGGCAATCGCGAGCCCGCCAGCCATCGATCTGTTTCCACCAGGCATCGAGCGATTTCTTGTCGAGCGACAGTGACTTTGATTTCCACACCCGCATCATGTCTTCGAGCGCGTGCGCGACATCGCCGACCACCGGGATATCGACCGTCACCGTCTTGTTGATCGACGACGGATCGATGTCGATGTGGATCTTCTTTGAGCCCGGCGAGAAGGCATTGAGCCGCCCGGTGATTCGATCATCGAAGCGCGCACCGATGTTGATCATCACGTCGCAATCATGCATCGCCATGTTGGCTTCGTACATGCCGTGCATGCCCAGCATGCCGAGCCAGTTCTTGCCTGATGCCGGATAGGCACCGAGCCCCATCAGCGTCGAGGTGATGGGGATGTTGGTCATCGCCACGAACTCGCGCAGCAGTTTCGACGCCGTGGTGCCGGAGTTGATGACGCCGCCGCCCGTGTAAAGCACCGGGCGCTTGGCCGAAGCAATCAGCTCGACTGCCGCGCGGATGGCGTTCTGCTCAGGCTTCACCTTCGGGCGGTAAGTCTTGTGCTCGATATTCTTGGGGCCAACATAGCGGCCCTTGGCGAATTGCACGTCCTTTGGAATATCAACAACGACCGGACCGGGCCGCCCATGGGTTGCCACATAGAAGGCCTCGTGCAGGACGCGGGCGAGATCGTTGACATCCTTCACCAGATAATTGTGCTTGGTGCAGGGCCTGGTGATGCCGACCGTGTCGCATTCCTGGAAGGCATCGTTGCCGATCAGATGCGTTGGCACCTGCCCGGTGATGCAAACCATCGGGATCGAATCCATCAGCGCATCGGTGAGGCCGGTCACAGCGTTGGTGGCACCAGGACCTGATGTGACCAGCACCACGCCGCATTTGCCCGTCGAGCGCGCATAGCCCTCCGCCATGTGGGTAGCGCCCTGCTCGTGGCGAACCAGGATGTGCTTCACCTTGTCCTGCTGGAAAATCTCGTCATAGATCGGCAGCACGGCGCCACCCGGATAGCCGAACATATGCTCGACCCCCTGGTCGGCCAGGGCCTTCAAAACGATTTCCGCACCGGTCATCTCTGTCGTGGCCATCACAAAACCCCTTGGGTACCAATTCCGTTTCGTCAAACATGCTTTTGGCTCTCAGGCAATAAAAAAGGCCCCCGGGGGAGCCTGTTTTTCGCGCAACACCACCAGTTCCTGGAAGCCTCAAGCTTCCCCGGCGTTGCGCGATCCTACGACCAGAATGCTGTTCATGGGGCCGGGTTGTACGTGGACGGAGGATCGGCGTCAAGACCCGTCAGAATTCCGGCAATTCGCCGAGCTTCACCGCCAGTTCGGGTGCGAAGCTGGGCATCAGCGTTTCGTCCGGTCCGAGCGTCCGCATGTTCAAGTAACCGTCGGCTGAGGGGTCCGCGTAGACATGGGTCTGCAGTGTGTTGACGTTGATCACCCAGAGGGCCGGCACGCCATGGCGAGCGTAGATCAAGGCTTTTCGGCCCCGGTCATAGGCTAGCGTGGTGTCGGCGATTTCAACCGCCAACAGCGATGTGGCGGGCGACAGATCGGCAATCCTGGATTTGCCGTCGTAGAACAGGATGTCCGGCTCAAGAAACGTGCTGTCGCCCAGCCGGAACGTCGTTTCGGGAATGATGCGGTAAGAACCGCTTGCGGCCTTCATCCAGAAGCTCAGCAGTGACGCCTTGTAACTCTCGTGCCGGATACCCTTCGATGACATCGGCACCGCATCGCCATCAATCAACTCGAACCGCTCGCCCTCATCGATAACACCTGCCAGCACCATGGCGTCGATCTCCGCCACGGTCCAGCGGCGGCGCGGCAAATCATCGGCGGCGCGCGTCGTGAGGGATGTTCCATCAGGGCGGAAATGAGTGTTCATGGCGGGCAGCATAACATCAAACGCGCCACCCTGTCATTCCTGGCGGATAACCCGCAGCGCCAGCATCCGGTTGACCGTTGCGGCGATGTCTTCTGCCTTGAACACCGGTTGCGAACAAATCTGGTTGGAGCAGGCAAAGAGTGCGGCTTCGCCCATGTCGGGATACTGCACATCGGGATTGGCCAGCGGCCCTTCGCGCATGTCCCACCAATCGATGCGGCGATAGGTTGCCGGAAATCCCACGGCGGCGGCATGCAGCTGCTGGGCTGCCGGATCGTCACGGTGGCCGACGATTGTCAGGTGCACCGGCTCGATGGCCAGCTCCTGATCCGCCACCAGCGCGCCGGCCAGAAACCGCGGCGAACCGGCGACCGCATCCGAGGCCAGCGAGCGCATCGCATGACCCGCGAGCTCGCGATGAGCGGGGTTGCCACCATAGCGCGACAGCAGATTGAAGAAGCGCACGGCATCGATATTTTCCTCCACCACATAGGCCGGCTTCGACAGCGGGCCCGTTGCGGTTTCGGGCTTTGCCGTCGTGACAAACCCGGCGTCCGACCGGAACGTCCTGCCGATGAAGCCGCCACTGGCATCCGCCAGCTTCAGCCAGCGGCGGTCTCCCTTTGCCGCATAGAGCTCGACGAAGGCTTGTCCCATCGCCAGATTATCGGCCAGATAGGGGCCGCCACGATCCGCATCGCCATGCTTGAAACCGCCGCCCGGCAGTGCCCGGTTGGCAATGACCCAGTTTGCCGCCGTGACAGCGGCATCGAGAGCATGGCGATCACCCGAAAAACCCGCGTGCACGGCCAGCGCCGCGATGGCGAGACCGTTTTCGCGTGCATAGAGATGTGTGTCGATGCGCGGATGGCCGAGCGCCTTGCGGCCATCAGCATCTCTTTTGTAGTAGTCCGCGCCATGGATGTCTGGGCTGACGTCAGCATCCTGACTGACATGGAATGCCCCCTCCGCACCGCGCATTTCAGTCATCAAATAGCGCGCGATAAGGGCTGCGGCATCGGCGTAGCGCGGCTCGTCGAACAATCGGGCGGCCAACGCATAACTCTTCAAGCTCTGCGCCTGCGACGGCATGATTTTCTCGTAATGCGGCGACAGCCAGTTGGGCTTGTCGGAATATTGGTAGATGCCGCCAGCCACCGGATCGATCAGATTGAGAGCACCATCGAGAGTCTGACGGGCCTGGGTTGCTGCTTTGGCATCGCCTGCCTCGGCGAGGCTTAAGGCATAGTCTATGCTGCCGGGATGAATGAACTTGGTGACCGACCCCCAGCCGCCATGTTCGGCATCATAGACTGATGCCCAATTGGCGATGAGCTTCTCGCGCTGGCTTTCGGAAAAGAACATTTTTGTTGCCGGAACGAGCGCTGGCGCAAGTTCAACCGATGGCCCCGGTGTCGGCTCTGCGATGAACGCCTTGAGAATGGCCTGCATCTGTTCGGGGTTGCGATAGCCGCGCAGCTTGGCGATTTCTGTGCCATCCGGCGCATAAAGGATCGTCGCTGGCCAGCCCCAATCGCCATAGCGCCCGGCGAGGTCCGGGTTGGCATCCTGATCGGCGCGCACAATGATGAAGTGCTGGCGCAACAGCGCCTGAACTTCTGGATCGGAATAGGTGGTCTCGTCCATCACATGGCACCAGTGGCACCAGACCGCTTCGAGATCGAGCAGGACAAGCCGTTTCTGACTTGCCGATTTTTCGAACAGGTCGGCGGACCAGCTCTGCCATTGCAGCGGCTCGGCCCGGGCCGGCTGTCCCGACAACCACATCAACGCCGCGAATAGGGCGATTAACCTGTGCATGCGTGCGCTCCTTCGGCTGCTTGTCACCAACCTACGCTGCAAGCCGGCATGGAGTTGCGGCAAACGAAGCCCGATCACGCTGAGTTGACAAGTGGTGTCAGTCGCGCTCACGCGCGAGGGACGGGCGATTCAACAGCTCAATGCGGGAGCCGCCAATGCGCCATCTGGCCACGCCACCAGGTGGTCTGGCGCTTGATGTAGTTGCGCGTCGCGGTTTTGGCGCGGCTGCTGGCATCATCGAGGCTGATCTCGCCCTTCAGATAGGCCACGAGTTCGGGCACACCAATGGCCTTCATCATCGGCAACATCGGATCGAGTCCCGCAAGCGGGCGCACTTCGTCAACTGCACCGGCCCGCAGCATTTGCTCGAAACGCGTCTCGGCCCGGAGATAGAGCTCGTCGCGCGGCACATCCATGTAGATGCGTTCGACGGTGATGCCATCGAGCGGCGCCTGGGCCTGGCCGTCTTTCTGCCAGTCGAGCAGCGAGCGGCCGGTTGCCTCGATCACTTCGATGGCGCGGATCAGGCGCTGCCGATCGCTTGGCAGAAGCCTGGCCGACATGGCCGGGTCGCGGCGGCACAATTCCTGATGCAGGTCGCCGCCGAAGCTGCGCCAATGGTTGCGGATCTCCTCGGGGATGTCCGGCACTTCGGCCAAGCCACGCTCCAGGGCGCGGAAATAGAGGCCGGTGCCACCCGTAATGATCGGGTAAAACCCGCGTTCCCAGCTTGCCTCGATTTCCAGCCGCGCTTCTTTGAGCCAGCGCGCCACCGAGTATTGCGCCGCCGCACCAATGTGGCCAAACAGCCGGTGCGGGACCTGTTGCTCTTCTTCCGGTGTCGGACGCGCAGAAAGAATCCGCAACGGCTCATAGATCTGCAGCGCATCAGCATTAATGATGACGCCATTCCACTTGCGCGCCAGATCGAGCGCCAGCGCGGACTTGCCGCTGGCGGTTGGGCCTGCAATAAGCAGCGCGCGTTTCATCACTCAATCGGGTTCCATGGATTCGGTCCTCGTTCTTATAGCATCCCCCGGCTCGCAAGCCATCACTGGCGACGTCATCGCCATGCTGCGCGATCTGGGTGGCGAGCAGCCGCATTGGCTGGCCCCGGGCGAAGCCGCCGAGGTGGCGGCTTTCGCGCGGTTGCCCGAATTCCTGGTCGATATCCGAAAATATCCGATCGATACGGCAGTCGTCTCGATCCACAACCGCCGCAAGCGCCTGCTCATCGCCGATATGGATTCGACCATGATCGAGCAGGAATGCATCGACGAACTCGGCGTCCTGGCGGGCGTGGGCGGCCGCATCAAGGACATCACGCGGCGGGCGATGCGCGGCGAACTCGGTTTCGACGGCGCGCTGAAGGAACGTGTCGCTCTGCTCAAAGGCCTGGATGCCACAATCATCGAAACGATCATCCGTGAACGGATCACTTACATGCCGGGTGGCACAACGCTCATAGCCACCATGAAGGCGCATGGTGCCTTTACCGCACTCGTTTCCGGCGGCTTCACGCCGTTCACGGCGCGGGTTGGCGCGCATCTTGGTTTTGACGAAACCCAAGCCAATGACCTGATCATCCGCGATGGCAAGCTGACGGGCGAGGTCGGCCTGCCGATCCTCGGGCAACAGGCCAAGGTCGATGCTTTGCGCCGCATCTCCACCAGGCTAGGCATCGAACCGGCCGATGCCATTGCGGTGGGTGATGGTGCCAATGACCTGGCCATGCTCTCGGATGCTGGATTGGGTGTGGCACTCCATGCCAAGCCGCAGGTGCAGGACGGCTCGCTGCTGCGCATCAATCATGGCGACCTCACAGCCCTGCTCTTTCTCCAGGGCTATACCAGGTCGCAGTTCGTTGAGTGACGAAGAGTTGGAAGAGGTTCGAGAATGGCTAAGTTGCAGACAAAGAGGCTGACGCTCAGTCCGTGCAGCCCGAATGACCGCAACGATTTCATGGACCTTGAGCGCGATCCGGAGGTGATGCGCTTTCTGAACGGCGGCCACGCCATCGATCAGAAGGAGAGCGATCCGAACTCGCTGTTTCTCATGCCCAGGGGAACTGAAGAGTATGTCTGGACGGCGCGCCGATCGGCGGACCATATGTTCGTCGGGTGGTACTGTTTGTGGCCAGAGAGTGAGAGTATAGGCGAGTTAGGTTACCGTCTGCGCCGTTTGGATTGGGGTCAGGGGTTGGCCTCCGAAGGGGCTTCGGCGCTCATCGACTGGGGGTTCAAGAGAGCCCGGTATGAAAAGATCTTTGCGAGCACGATGACGGTGAACCACGCGTCGCGCCGCGTGCTGGAGAAAGTCGGTATGAGTTACATTCGCACGATCCACGTCGACTGGCCCGATCCCTTTCCGGGCACTGAGGACGGCGAAGTTCTTTACGAGTTGATGCACGCGGGATGGAACGGCAACCGATCAAACTGACCGGCGAACAGAGCACCACCGGCCTTGCGCTTGGGTCCGGCATTTGCAACCATGTTCACTCCCACAGGAGGCACCCATGGCAAAATCAGCAAGACGTGTGGCAAAGAAGGCGGCCAAGAAAGCTGCGAAGCGGGCGACCAAGGTTGCGGCCAAGCGTGGCAGTAAACCCGCACCCAAGCGCGCTGCAAAAGGTGCCGCACGCAAGACCGCTGGCAAAAATCCAGTGCTGCGGAAGATGACCCTGACGACCCGCAAACGGCAGGTTCGCAAAGCCGCCGCAAGCAAGCGTCCAGGCCGTGAAAAAACCGAGGGCGTGGCATCCCCCGCCGTCCGCAAGATCAGCTTGAACGAAGGGGCAATCGCCAAAAGCTGGTACAATATCGCCGCTGACCTGCCGGTTCAGGCACCGCCGCCATTGCACCCCGGCACACTGCAACCGGTTGGCCCCGGTGACCTGGCACCACTGTTCCCGATGGCGCTGATCATGCAGGAGGTCAGCCAAGAGCGTGAGATCGAGATTCCCGAACCGGTGCGCGATATCTACCGCATGTGGCGGCCGACCCCGCTCTATCGCGCCCACGGGCTTGAGAAGGCCTTGGGAACCACGGCCAAAATCTATTACAAATACGAGGGCGTCAGCCCCGCCGGTTCCCACAAGCCCAACACCGCCGTGCCGCAGGCCTTCTACAACCGCGAGGAAGGTGTGCGGAAACTGGTGACCGAGACCGGTGCCGGGCAATGGGGCTCATCTCTGGCCTTCGCCGGCGCGCTCTTTGACATCGACGTCAAAGTCTACATGGTGAAGGTGTCCTTCAACCAGAAGCCCTATCGCCGGGCACTGATGGAAACCTATGGCGCAACCTGCGTCGCCAGTCCCTCGCTTGAGACCAATGCCGGGCGCCAGATCCTTGCGGCCAATCCGGATTCGAATGGAAGCTTGGGCATCGCCATTTCCGAAGCCGTCGAAGTGGCGGCCACCCATGACGATACCAAATATGCACTCGGCAGCGTGCTAAACCACGTGCTGATGCATCAGACGGTGATCGGCATCGAGGCTATCGAGCAGATGCAGCGCTTTGGCGCTACGCCCGACATCATCGTCGGCTGCACCGGTGGTGGCTCGAATTTCGCGGGCCTCACCTTCCCGTTCATTGGCCAGCAATTGCGCGGCGGAAAGAAGGTGCGCGTCATTGCCGCCGAGCCTGCCGCCTGCCCCTCGCTGACGCGTGGAAAATATGCCTA